>DATFVL010000263.1 GCA_035260325.1 Candidatus Methylomirabilota bacterium
GGCGCCGGCTGGCCGCCCTCCACGTAGCCGGCGAAGAAGAGCAGGAGCTTCTCGATCGGCCAGCCGCGCCAGATCATGGCGGCGGTCTCGCGGAAGGACGGTACCATCCAGTCCGTCGGCCGGAGCGCGAAGGCGCTCCCCAGCTGGGAGGCTTCCTGGCCCTTGATCGGCGCGAAGGTGCCGATGCGACCCTGGCGCTGGAGGCGTACCATGCGCTCGTCGAGGCGGCGCCCGAGGACCATGAAGCGGTAGAGGCTGCGAAGCTCGTCGGGGGAGAGCTTCGGCTCGAGCGCGGCGTCGAGATGGCCCTCGCTGTCGAGGATCGACAGGTGCTCGACCTGGAATCGCGGCTCGAGAATCGTTCTGGGCATGGGCCGGCCCGGCGCCCTCATTTTACCCCTGGCGGGGAAGTCGCGGGGGGTGCGAAGATGCGCGCCACGGAGGACCGGCGATGACCGACCTCACGCGACGTGGTTTCACGACCGGCGGTGCGCTCGCACTGGCCGGCATCGTGCTCGGCGCGCCCCGGCGCGCGGCGGCCCAGGCCGCGCCCGCGTCCGCCGGGCCGCCCGACCCGCAGCTCGTCGAGGACCTCGTGGCCGCCGGCCGCATCCTCGTGGACCAGAACGTCCTCGACGGCTACGGCCACGTCAGCGCGCGCCACGACCGCGACCCGAGCCGCTACCTGATGACGCGCTCGCTCGCGCCCGAGCTCGTCACCGCGGCCGACATCATGGAGTACGACCTCGAGTCGAACCCGGTGGACGCGCGCGGGCGCGCGATGTTCATCGAGCGCTTCATCCACGGCGAGATCTACAAGGGCCGCCCCGACGTCAAGGCGGTGGTCCACTGCCACTCGCCGTCCGTCATCCCGTTCGGCGTGACGGGCGTCCCGCTCCGGCCGCTCTATCACATGAGCGCCTTCATCTGGGAGGGCGTGCCGGTGTTCGACATCCGCGACGCGATGGGCGGCATGACCGACATGCTCGTGCGCAGCCCGGCGATCGGCCACGCCCTCGCGCGGACGCTCGGGGGCCGCGCCGTGGCGCTCATGCGCGGCCACGGCGCGGTCATCGTGGGTGCGTCGCTGCCCGTCGCGGTGTTCCGCAGCGTGTACCTCGAGATGAACGCGAAGCTCCAGGCGCAAGCGATGGCCCAGAGCGCCAATATCCGGTACCTTGAGCCCGAGGAAGCGCGCCGCGCCGAGGCCTCGATCGCCGGCACGCTCGGGCGCCCCTGGGAGCTCTGGAAGCGCAAGGCGCTCGGAAAGTGAGGCGGTGAATGGCCCGCGTGGGCCCGTTCATCCTGGACAGCGGCGACAGATTTCCGGCGCTCGAGCTCGACACCGTGAAGCACGGGCGCCTGGGGCTTCCCGACTGGTTCGGCGAGCGCTGGGGCGCCTTGCTCGTCTACCGCGGCTGGTGGTGACCCTACTGCAAGCAGCAGTTGGCTGCCTTCGACCGCGCCCAGGACAAGCTCACGCAGGACGGCATCGCGGTGGTGGGGGCGTCGGTCGACCCGGCCGACAAGGCCGGTGAGACCGTCCGCGAGCTCGCGCTGACGATCCCGATCGGCTACGGTCTCCCGCTGAAGGAGACGGCGGCGAAGCTCGGCGCGTTCTACGAGGAGCGGCGTGGAATCCTCCACGCCACGGGCTTCGTCATAAGGCCGGACCGCACGATCGCGGTCGCCCAGTACAGCTCGGGCCCCATCGGCCGGCTCGTCTGGCAGGATGTCCTCGGCCTCGTGCAGTTCGTGAAGAAACAGGCGAAGTAGGAGGAACCGATGAGGGCGATCCGCGTCCACAAGTTCGGCGGCCCCGAGGTGCTCCAGCTCGACGAGGTGACCGACCCGAAGCCCGGGCCGGGGCAGGTGCTGGTGCGCGTCCGCGCCGCCGGCGTGAACCCCGTGGACACGTACGTCCGCTCGGGGAACTACGCGATGCTCCCCGCGCTCCCGTACATCCCCGGCAACGATTGCGCCGGCGTGATCGAGACGGTGGGCGACGGCGTCGCCCGGTTCAAGAAGGGCGACCGCGTCTACGTCGTGCGCACGATCACGCCGATGAGCGGCGCCTACGCGGAGCTCGCGCTCTGCGACGCGTCGATGGTCCACCCGCTCCCGACCAACGTCTCGTTCTCCCAGGGCGCGGCGCTGAGCGTGCCGTATGGCACGGCCTATCGCGGCCTCCATCACAAGGCCCACGCGCGCCCCGGCGAGACGATCCTCGTCCACGGCGCCTCTGGCGGCGTCGGCATCGCGGCGGTGCAGCTCGCGCGCGCTCACGGGATGATCGTCGTCGGAACGGCCGGAAGCGAGCGCGGGCGCAAGCTCGTCCAGGAGCACGGCGCCCATCACGTCCTCGACCACTCGACGCCCGACTATCTCCAGAAGCTCATGGAGCTGACGGGCGGGCGCGGCGCGGACGTGATCCTCGAGATGCTCGCCAACGTGAACCTCCAGAAGGACCTCGACGTCGTCGCGCGCTTCGGCCGGATCGTCGTGATCGGCAACCGCGGGTCCATCGAGATCAACCCGCGCGGCGCGATGGGCAAGGACGCGGCGATCCTCGGCCTGGCGCTCTGGAACGCGTCGCCGGAGGAGATGGCGTCGATCCACGCGGCCGTGGGCGCCGGGCTCGCGAACGGCACGCTGGAGCCCGTCGTCGGCCAGGAGCTGCCGCTGAAGGAGGCGGTGCGGGCGCACGAGGCCGTCCTCAAGCCGGGAGCCTACGGGAAGATCGTCCTGATCCCCTGACGGGGAGCGCTACTTCTTGCCGCCCTGCGCCTTCCGCGCGGGGGCCGGCACCTGGGCGCGCCCGGCCTTCGCGAGCGGCTTCTTCTCGGCGGGCGCGGCGGCCTCGGCCGCGGCGACGCGCTTCGCGAGGCTCTGCTTGAGCGCGTCCATGAGGTCGATCACCTGCGCGCGCTTGACCTCGGGCCCGGCGGCGGCGACCTCCTTGCCCTCGACCTTCTGGTTCACGAGGTCGAGGACGCGCTGCCGGTACTCGTCCGCGTAACCCTCCGGCCGGAACGCGTCCTTCGAGAGGCCGTCGATGAGCTGGAGCGCCAGCTCGAGCTCGCCTTCCTTGATCTTCGCGGACTCGCCGCGCTCGATCTCGCCGAAGCTCCGGACCTCGTCGGCGAAGTACATGGTGTGGAGCATGAGCCCGCCCTGCGCGGGCCGGATCAGGACGAGGCTCTCCTTGCCGCGCATGACGAACTTCGCGAGCGCGACGCGCCCGTGCTTCGCCATCGCGTCGGCGAGCAGGCGGTACGCCTTGTCGCCGCCCTTGTCGGGACCGAGGTAGTAGGTCTTCTCGAAGTAGATCGGGTCCACCGACTCGAGCGGGACGAACTCGGCGATGTCGACGATCTTCGAGGCCTCGCCCTCGAGCGCCTTCAGCTCCTCGTCGGTCACGCGCGCGTACTGGTCCTTGGCGAACTCGTAGCCGCGGACGAGCGCCCCGCGCTCGACGACCTCGTTGCAGACCGGGCAGAAGGTCTGCTGCTTGATCCGCGAGCCGCACTTGGCGTGCAGGAGGTTGAAGGACACCCCCTGCGAGGAGACGGCGGTGTAGAGCTTGATCGGGATGGAGACCAGCCCGAACGAGATCGTGCCGGAGCCGATCGCATGCGGCGGCATGGTTTGCACGATAGCACGAGGGTCCCTATGATGCGCGCAGGCTTGCCGAGGTCCCATGGATAGCGTGCCCTTAGCGCCGGAGCGCCGACATATCGGGGTCGCGACCGTGTTCGCGGCGCTGGTCCTGCTCGCGTTCGTCGGCGTCATGGTCTGGCTCCACCACGGCGCGTCGCGCGTGGAGGAGGTCGCCGAGCCCGAGCGCGCGCTCGCAGCCGTCGTCGGACGCACGCTCGATCTCGACGATGGCCTCGCCCGGGCGCCCGCGTGGGAGCGGCGGCTCTACGCCCTGCTCGTCGGGAGCCGCGCCGAGGACCTCGCGCAGGCGATCGTCTGGTACGACGAGCTCGAGGCGCTCTCGCCCGATCCCGGCGTGGACTTGTGCCTGGCGATCCTCGAGGGCGAGGCCGGGCGCCTCGACCGCCTCCGCCGCCGTGTCCGGGCGTGGGAGCTCCGCGAGCGGCCTCTGCCCGCCCTCGCGGGCCTCGTCCGCGCCGCCTATCTCGACGGGGCGGCCGACCCCGGCCCGGCGGCCCGGCCGATGCTGAACGCCGCGCTCGGGCCGGGCTGGTTCCGCGACCGGCTGGCGCTCGCCCTGGCCGCGCGCGCCGGCGACGGCGCGCTCGCCGCGGCGGCGGGCGCGGAGCTCGCCGAGCGCGGGCGCCGGCTGCTCTGGCGGCTGCGCGCCTTCGCCCTCGCGCAGGCGGCAATCTTCGCGGCGGGCGTGGTCGCGCTCGCCCGGCTCGTCCGGCGGCGCGGCGCCCGGGCGCGCCCCGGCTCGGCGGCGCTTCCGCCGCCGTGGAGCGGCCGCGACGGGGCTGTGGTCCTCATCCGCGGCGGCGCGGTCGGCGCCGTGCTCATGACCGCGTTCTTCCTCGTCCCGGCGGACGGCGCCGGGCGGTCCGCCGTGCGCGTCGCCCTGGCGACGGCGGCGAACCTCGCCTTCGTGCCCGTCCTCCTCATGGCGCGCCGGCGCCTCCTGCGTCCGGCCGGCGTCGGTCTCGCCGCCGGATTCGGCCTGGCGCCGTCGCGGCGCGACCTCGGGACGCTCGCGGCGGTGCTCTTCGCGGTGCTGGCGCTCGGCCAGGCGGGCGGGTGGGGGATCGACTTCACGGCCCGCGCCCTCGGCCTCTCGTCGCACTGGACCGAGTGGTTCGAGGCGGATCTCGCGTGGGGCGGGCGCCTCGTGGTCGGCGTCACCCTCCTCGACGTCGTCGCGCTCACGCCGGTCCTCGAGGAGCTCCTGTTCCGCGGGCTGCTGTTCGCGACGCTCCGCCGCGGGCTCGGCGTGCCCGCGGCGGCGGTCGCGAGCGCGGCGGTCTTCGCGGTCGCGCACGGCTACGGCACGCTCGGGTTCGCGAGCGTCTTCTGGAGCGCGTGCCTGTGGGCGTGGGCCTACGAGAAGACCGGGAGCCTCTGGCCGTGCATCGGGGCGCACGCCGTGGACAACCTCGGCGCGTCGCTCTCGGTCCTGCTGGTGCTCCGTGGTTAGGCGCGACCTCGACGCCTACCGGCGCAAGCGCGACCCGGAGCGGACGCCCGAGCCCTTCGGCGGCCGCCGGTCCACTGACGGCCATCTGTTCGTCGTGCACAAGCACTCGGCGCGCCGGCTCCACTACGACCTCCGGCTCGAGATCGGCGGTGTGCTCGCGAGCTGGGCCGTGCCGAAGGGGCCGTCCGTGCGGCACGGCGAGAAGCGCCTGGCCGTCCACGTCGAGGACCATCCCCTCGAGTACGCCGACTTCGAGGGCGTGATCCCCGAGGGGAGCTACGGTGCGGGACCGTCGATCGTCTGGGACCGCGGCGCGTTCCGCCCGCTCGGCGACCGGCCCGCGCGCGAGCAGGTGGAGCGCGGCAAGCTCGAGTTCGAGCTCTCCGGGGTGAAGCTCCGAGGACGGTGGGTGCTCGCGCGGATGAGCGGCAAGGACCGCGAGTGGCTCCTGCTCAAGAAGCGCGACGCGTTCGCCGACGGCGAGGAGCCCGTCGAGCGCTGGCCGGAGTCGGTGCTCTCCGGCCTCACCGTCGAGGAGCTCCGCGACGGGCCGAAGCGCCTCGCGACGCTTGCCACCCGGCTCGACGAGCTCGCGGCGCCGCGGCGCGAGGTCGCGCCGCGCGCCGGCGGGTTCATGCTCGCGACGCTCGCGGCCGAGCCCTTCTCCGATCCCGCGTGGCTCTTCGAGATCAAGTACGACGGCGTCCGGGTCTTCGCGGCGCGCGCGGGCGAGCGGGTCGAGCTCGTCGGACGGAGCGGCGCCGACGTGACCGGGCGCTACCCGGAGGTCGTGCGCGCGCTCCGCGCGCTCCCGCTCGAGCGCTTCGTCCTCGACGGCGAGATCGTCGCGCTCGACGACGCTGGACGCTCGAGCTTCCAGCGGCTCCAGACCCGCATGAACCTCACGCGGGCCGCCGACGTCGAGGCGATGGCGCGTGAGGTGCCCGTGAGCGGCGTCTTCTTCGACGCGCTCGCCCTCGACGGGCGCGACCTCCGCGCGCTCCCGCTCGACCGGCGCCGGGAGCTGCTCGCCCTGCTCCTGCCGCCGCGCGGCGTCGTGAGCCGCGGCGACTACGTCCTCGAGCACGGCCGCGAGTTCTTCGAGGCCGCCGCCGAGCAGCGGCTCGAGGGCATCGTGGCGAAGAAGCGGGCGAGCGCCTACGTGGCGGGGCGCTCGCGGGACTGGCTCAAGCTCAAGTGCCAGCGCCGCCAGGAGTTCGTGATCGGCGGCTACACGGCGCCGCAGGGCTCCCGCGCCCACTTCGGCGCGCTCCACCTCGGCCTCTACGAGCGGGGGCGGCTCGTGTACGTCTCGAAGGTCGGGACCGGCTTCGACGACGCGACGCTCGCGCGGATCGCCGAGAAGCTCCGGCCACTGGCCCGGCCGACCTCACCCTTCGACGCGGGCACGCCCGCGGGGCGCGGCCACCACTGGGTCGAGCCGAAGCTCGTCTGCGAGGTGCGCTTCACGGAATGGACCGCGGACGGCGGGCTCCGCCATCCCGCCTTCCTCGGGCTGCGCGACGACAAGCGCCCCGAGGACTGCCGGCGCGAGGAACCGACTCCTGGGCCGCGGGGGCGCAGGCAGCCCTCCTCGACCACGCTAGCTCTCAGCGCCGCAGGCCGGTCCGGGGGGTCGGCGCCGGAGGCAGCGCGCAGAAGCTACGGGTCTCGGAAGGCTCCCCGCGCTCCCGCCCCCGCATCCCCGCTTCCATCCCGCTCACGCGGGGCGGTCGCGGCGCTCGAACGTCCGGAGGTCGTGGTCACCAATCCGGGGAAGGTGTTCTGGCCGGAGGAGAAGTACACGAAGGCCGATCTCGTCGGGTACTACGATCGCGTCGCGCCGTTCCTGCTGCCGTACCTCCGGGACCGGCCGCTCGTGCTGACGCGCTATCCCGACGGGATCGCGGGGAAGTCGTTCTTCCAGAAGGACGCGCCCGCGTGGACGCCCGAGTGGGTCCGCACGGAGCGCATCTATTCGAAGGACGCCGGGCGTGACATCGACTACTTCATCGTGAACGACCGCGAGAGTCTGCGCTACGTGGCGAACCTCGGCACGATCCCGCTCCACATGTGGGGCTCGCGGATCGGCTCGCTCGACCGCCCGGACTGGCTCGTCCTCGACCTCGATCCGAAGGGCGCGCCGTTCACCGATGTCGTCAGGGTGGCGCGCGCGCTCCGCGGCCTGCTCGAGGAGCTCGAGCTCGAGAGCCACGTCAAGACGTCGGGCGCGACGGGGCTCCACATCCTGCTCCCGCTCGGCGCGCGCTACGACTACGAGACCGTGCGCACGTTCGCCCGGCTCCTCGCGCTGCTCGGCGTCGACGCGGAGCCGGAGATCGCGACGCTGGCGCGCCCGATCAAGTCCCGCGGCGGCAAGGTCTACGTGGATTGGGGCCAGAACGGCCACGGCCAGACGATCGTCGCGCCCTTCTCCGTGCGCCCGCTGCCGGGCGCGCCCGTGTCGTGCCCGCTCCGCTGGGACGAGGTGACCGCGCGGCTCGATCCCAAGCGCTTCACCATCAAGACGGCCCCCGCGCGGTTCGAGAAGCTCGGCGACCCGATGCGTCCGGTGCTCGCGGGCGGGATCGACCTCGGCGGCGTGCTCGCCCGCATCGAGCGCATGTTCGGCAAGAAGGCCTGAGGGC
>DATFVL010000264.1 GCA_035260325.1 Candidatus Methylomirabilota bacterium
GCCGCGCGCCTTGGCCGGCACGCGGGCGCGGGACCGCTCGCCGTCGCCGCGGCAGCGCTCGGCGCGCGCGTGCACGGCCCGGCCCTCGTCCACGCCGTCGCCAGGGGTGGAACGCATGTTGCCTTGATCGTGCGGAGCCACGACGCACCTTGAGCAGGCCACGCACGGAGTCCTCCGGTCTCGCGGGCCCCGCTCCAACGTCCGTCCTCATCGTCATCCCGGTCCTCGACGAGTCGGCGACGATCGGCCGGGTCGTCCGGGGGGCGCTCGCCCACGCGCCCGTGCTCGTCGTGGACGACGGCTCGCGCGACGGGAGCGCGGCGATCGCGCGCGCGGCGGGCGCGGAAGTCGTGCGTCACCCGCGGCGCCTGGGCAAGGGGCAGGCGATCCGCACCGGTATCGCGGCGGCTCGGAGCCGCGGGGCCTCGCTCGTCGTCACGCTCGACGGCGACGGCCAGCACGACCCGGGCGACCTCCCCGCGGTGCTGGCCGCGGCGCGGAGCGACACGCTGGTGATCGGCGGCCGACTCGGCGACGCGCGCCGGCTGCCCCCCGACCGGCTGAACGCGATCCGCGTCGCCAGTTTCTTCGTCAACTGGGCGAGTGGGCTCGGGCTCGAGGACACGCAGTCGGGGTTCCGGGCCTACCCGCTCGCGCTCTTCGACGAGATCCGCCCACGGCGCGGCGGCTTCGTGTTCGAGACGGAGGTGCTCGTCGCCGCCGGGCTCCGCGGCTGGCCCGTGCGGGAGGTGCCAGTGACGACGGTCCCTCGCGCGGGCCGGCGCAGCCGATTCCACCCGATCGGCGACGGGGTCGCCATCGGCGCCTACCTCGCCGTGCGCACCCTCGCCCGCTGGGGCCTGGAGGCACGCGCGGCCGGGGCGGCGCTCGTCGCGCCGTTCGGGGCGACCGCGCGCCGCGCGCGCCACGAGGAGGTCCTCGGCGAGGCCGCGCCGCACGCGGGCTCGCCGGGGGCGTGGGCCCTCGCGCTCGGCGGCGCCGTGCTCCGCCGCCTGGTGGCTGGGCTCGCGGCCGGGTGGCGCGACCCGCGCCGGCGCCAGGCGGCGCTCGCCGCGCGGGCGACGCTCGCGGCCCCCGCGCTCCTGGCGCTGCTCGTCGCCCAGGCGCTCGCCGGGGAGCGCGACTTCACCTCGCCGCTGGTGACGTGGCTCTGCTCGCGGGACCGCCTCGACGTGCCGCCGGCGCGCGAGCCGCTCATCACCCTGGTCGCGCCCGAGGAGCCGCGCCCGTGACGCGCGCGGACGGCTACGACGTCGTCGTCGTGGGCGGCGGGCCCGGGGGCTCAACGACGGGCGCGTTCCTCGCGCGGGCCGGGCGCCGCGTGCTCCTCTTCGAGCGCGAGCCGTTCCCGCGCTTTCACGTGGGCGAGTCGCTGCTGCCGGCGACGCTGCCGATCCTCGACCGCCTCGGCGTCCACGGGACGATCGCCGAGCGCGGGTTCCAGAAGAAGATCGGCGCCACGTTCCACGACCAGGAGACGGGGCTCGAGCACACCTTCTACTTCCTGCGCGACAAGCCGTGGCCGAGCTACTCCTACCAGGTCCCGCGCGCGGAGTTCGACGCGGTCCTGCTCGAGCACGCCCGGAAGCTCGGCGTCGACGTGTGCCAGCCGGCCACCGTCGAGTCGGTCGCCTTCGACGCGGGCGGCGTCACGGTGACCGCGGCGAGCCACGGCCGGCGGACGGAGACGCGCGCGCGCTTCCTGGTGGACGCGAGCGGACGCGCCGGGCTCCTCGCGCAGAAAGTCGGCAGCCGCAAGCGGGTGCCGAACCTCGGCAAGGTCGCGCTCTTCGCCCACTGGCGCGGCGCCTGGCGGGCGCCGGCGCCCGACGAGGGCAACATCCGCGTCTTCGTCTTCGAGAGCGGCTGGTTCTGGTGGATCCCGCTCGCGGGCGACCGGACGAGCGTCGGCTGCGTCATGCACGCGAAGACGGTCCAGGCGTGGGCCGGGCCGCGCGAGGCGCTCTATCACGAGATGATCCGGCGCTGCCGCAAGGTCGCCGGGCAGCTCGAGGGCGCCGAGCGGGTGACCGAGATCCACGGCGAGGCGAACTTCTCCTATCGCAACGAGCCGGTCGTCGGCGACCGCTTCCTCGCCGTGGGGGACGCCATCGCCTTCGTGGATCCGATCTTCTCGGGCGGCGTGCACGTCGCCATGCAGTCGGGCGAGCTGGCGGCGCGGGCGATCGACCGGGCGCTCGCCGACGGGCGCTTCGCAGCCCGGCGCTTCGAGGCGTACGAGCGGCGCGTGTGGGGCGGGCTCCGGCCGTTCTTCAAGTTCATCCACAAGTACTACGAGCCCGCCTTCTTCGAGCTGTTCCTGCAGCCGAAGGGCGCCTTCGGCATGATCGACGCGGTCCTGAGCGTGGTCTCGGGCGGCTCGTTCCTCGGGATGCGCTGGCGGACGCGGGCGTCGCTCGCGCTCCTCTTCTCGATCGCGCGCGTCAACGTGTGGGTGCGCCGGCGCGCCGGGCGGCCCGTCGAATCGCGCCTGGAGTGGTAGGGCTGGGCCGGATCCTGCGTGGCTACGCGTTCACGATCGCCGGCATCGCGATCGGCGTCGCCGGGCTCGTCGCGCTCGGCGCGATGAGCGAGCGGATCGTCCGCTTCATCGAGGGCGGCGACCGCTTCGTCCTCGGCCAGATCTCCGTCGCCGGGCGGGGGATGGGGATGGGCACCGGCTTCACGGCGGGCGGCCTCCTGCCGGCGGCGACGATCGGGAAGCTCGCCGAGGTGGACGGCGTCGCGGGAGTGCAGGCGCAGGTCATGCTCCCCCTCAATCCCTCGACCTCGCAGTTCATGACGCTCACGCAGGAGCTGGTGCTCGGCCTCGACCTCGCCGTGCCGATGCCGAACCGCCACTACCGCGGGCTGCCCGTGCGCGCCGGACGCTTCCTGCGCGCCGGTGACCGGCGCGTCGCCGTCGTCGGCGCGTCCTTCGCCGCCTCGCGCGGCCTCGCGGTGGGCTCGCGGCTCGACCTCGAGGGCAAGCCGTTCGAGGTCGTCGGGGTGCTCGACCGGATGCTGACGGCGCCCGACCGGTTCGTCATCGTTCCGATCGAGGACGCGCGCGAGCAGTGGGTGGCGAAGGACAAGCTCCTCCAGACGCTGCTCGCCTCCGGCGCCGCGGCGCTGACCGCGGCGGACCTGAACACGGGTGCCGCCGTCGGCTGGCGGGACGGCGAGGACGCCGACGCGGTCGCGCGCCGCATCCTCGCGCGGGTGCCCGGCGTGAACGTCCAGCTCCCGAGCGAGCTCTCGTCGCTCCTGCGCTCGTCCACGGCGTTCTTCTCGGCGCTCCTCGCCGGGATGGGCGTCCTCGCGCTCGTCATCGGCGGGCTCTCGCTCGCCAACACGATGGCCGCGGCGGTCTTCGAGCGGATCCGCGACTTCGGCGTCAAGCGCGCCCTCGGCGCGACCGACTGGGCGCTCGGCCGCGAGGTGCTCGCGGAGTCGCTCGCCGTGACCCTCGCGGGCGGGCTCGCGGGCATCCTGCTCGCGCTCGCGCTCGGGGTCGCGGTGGACGCGCACGCGGCGCGCTCGGGCCAGCAGCTCTTCCACTTCTCGGCGCGCCTGCTCGGTGGGGCGCTCGTGTTCTCGGTGACCCTCGGCGCTCTCGCCGCGGCATACGCGACGTGGCGCGTCGTGAGCCTCTCGCCGGCCGAGGCCATCAGGCGAGGGGCGTAGCGTGCTGCGCGCCAGCGGCCTCGCGAAGACCTACCGCGCGCCGTCGGGCTCGCCCGTTCCGGTGCTGACGGGCGCCGATCTCACCGTGAAGGGGGGCGAGTTCGTCGTGATCACCGGCCCCTCGGGCTCGGGGAAGAGCACGCTCCTGAACGTGCTGGGGCTTCTCGAGGACGCCGACCGCGGCGAGGTGTGGTACGTGGAGGAGCGTGTGAGCGCGCTGGGCCGGAACGCGAAGAGCCGGGCGCGCGGGCGCTCGGTCGGCTTCGTCTTCCAGTCGTTCCTGCTGCTGCCGTCGCTGACCGCGCTCGACAACGTCCTGCTCGCGGCGCGCTACACGGGGCGCGACGGCGTCGCGGCGCGGCGGCGGGCGCTCGAGCTCCTCGACGAGCTCGGCGTCGCGCACCGAAGCGAGCACTTCCCGCCGCAGCTCTCCGGCGGCGAGCAGCAGCGGGTCGCCTTCTGTCGCGCCGTGCTCAACGAGCCGCCGCTGCTCCTGGCCGACGAGCCCACAGGCAACCTCGACGACGCCAACGGCGCCGCCATCCTCGACGCGCTCCGCGCCCGGGCGCGCGCCGGCGCGGCCGTGGTCCTCGTGAGCCACCGG
>DATFVL010000265.1 GCA_035260325.1 Candidatus Methylomirabilota bacterium
AAGGCGCGTGCCGAGCACCGCTCCAGGCCGGGCTCAAGCGCGACGCGGATTTAGCGACGTCGCCAGCATCCCGCGCTGCCCAGCCCGTGGGCAGACGGCGTCGATTGCCCGTTCGGCGAGCAGCATGCTACGGTCGGCCGCAGGAGAGAGCGCCTTGAACATCCGCCTGGCCGTGAACGGCACGCTGATGCGCGGGCTCGAGCTGAACGGCAACCTGCTCGCGGCCGGCGCGCGCTTCATCCGCGAGGCGACGACCGCGGCCTGCTACCGGCTCTGGTCCGTGGGCGACCGCCACCCGGCGATGCTGCGCGTGTCCACGGGCGGCGCGGCGGTGGCCGTGGAGGTGTGGGACGTGCCCGCGGCGGGGCTCGCGACGATCCTCATGTCGGAGCCGCCGGGGCTCTGCATCGGCAAGGTGCGCCTCGCCGACGGCGAGGAGACGCTCGGCGTCCGCCCTCTGCGAGGGCCAGCGGGAGATCACCGCGTACGGCGGCTGGCGCGCCTACGTCGCGGCTAGAAGCTCCACTCGCTGAAGAGCTTCTGCTTGAAGGTGGCGAGCTCCTCGACCGGGGCCTGGGCCTCGCGCAGGGCCGTGAGCTCGAGCACCCTCTGATCGAGGCGCGTGAGGCGCCCCGCCAGCACCTCGGCGATCACCGCGATCAGCTTGTAGGCGGCGAGCGACTCGCTCGCGACGAGCCGCTGGAACTGGGCCTTCGTGAGCAGGTAGAGCTCGCAGTCGGTCACCGCCTGTACCGTCGCCGAGTGCGCGCGCTCCATGATCAGGCTCATCTCGCCGAGCACGCTCGGCGCCTCGACTCTCGCGAGGGGCTGCGCTTCCCCGCTCGGCGCCTTCTTGACGATCTCGACCGTGCCCTTCAGCAGCACGAAGAGGCCGGTCGCACTGTCGCCCTCGCGCATGAGCGGGTGGCCGGCGCTCGCCTTGACCGGGACGAGCAGGCGCGTGATCTGCTCCGCCTGCTCGAGCGTCAGCCCCTTGCAGAGCACCGAGCGGATCGTGTCGCGGACCTGGCCGGCGAGCATGCCCTCACACCCCTCGGAGGGCGGTCGCGCGGCCGACGCGCCCGATCGCGACGATGAACGCCGCCGTGCGGAAGGAGACCTTGCGCTCGCGGACCACGCGCGCGAGCGTCGCGTACGCCTCGCGCATGTGCCGGTGGAGCTCGGCGTTGATCTTGTCCTCCTCCCACGTGAACTGCTGGATGTTCTGCGCCCACTCGAAGTACGAGACGGTCACGCCGCCCGCGTTCACGTAGATGTCGGGGAGCACGGCGACGCCGCGCTGGGCCAGGATCTCGTCGGCCTTCGGCGTCGTCGGGGCGTTCGCGGCCTCGAGCACGACCCGGGCGCGCACGTCGCGGGCGTTCGCCTCGGTGACGACGCCGCCGAGCGCCGCGGGCACGAGGACGTCCACGTCGAGGAGGAGGAGCTCGGCGTTCGTGATCGCGTCGGCGCCCGGGAACCCCACGACAGACTTCGTCCGCTTCGCGTGCTCGACGAGCTTCGGGACGTCGAGCCCCTCCGGGTTGCGGATCCCGCCCTTGGCGTCCGAGACCGCGACGACCCTGCCGCCGCGCTCGTGGAGGAAGCGCGACGCCCACGAGCCGACGTTGCCGAAGCCCTGGACCGCGAACGTCTTGCCCCGCACCTCGCCCTGGCCCACGTCCTTCAGGTACTCCTCCAGCGCGAGGACGGCGCCGCGCCCCGTCGCCTCCTCGCGCCCTCGCGAGCCGAAGAGGTCCACGGGCTTGCCCGTCACGACGGCCGGCGAGAAGCCGTGGATCTTCGAGTACTCGTCCATGATCCACGCCATCACCTGCGCGTTGGTGTTCACGTCGGGCGCCGGGATGTCCGTCTGCGGACCGATGATGTCGTGGATCTGCTCGACGAAGCGGCGCGTGAGGCGCTCGAGCTCGCGCGGCGAGAGCGTGTCGGGGTCCACGGCGATGCCGCCCTTGGCACCGCCGTAGGGCAGGTTCACGACGGCCGTCTTCCACGTCATGAGCGAGGCCAGGCCGAGCGCCTCGTCCATGTCCACGGTCGGGTGGTAGCGGAGCCCGCCCTTCATGGGGCCGCGGCTCTTGTCGTGCTGGACGCGGTAGCCGATGAACGTGCCCAGCTCGCCGTTGTCGAGGGTGATGGACACGTCCACCTTGACCTCGCGGAAGGGCGTGACGAGCATCCGCTCGACGTGCGCGGAGAGATCCATCACGCGCGCCGCCTTGCGGAAGTAGTAGTTGACCTCCTCGAAGCCGGACATCCGAGGCGATTGTACGCCAACCATCGCCGGCGCCGCGTCTTCCGTTCCGAAAAGTGGCCGTGGGAGCGGCGCGGCCACGATACCATCGGAGCGAGGCGCCGACGATGAGCCCCCCTTCCGCCCCGACGCTGTCCGTCGTCATCCCCGTCTACAACGAGCGCCGGACGATCGAGGAGCTGCTGTGGCGGGTCCAGGAGGCGGACGTCGACAAGGAGCTCATCGTCGTCGACGACGGCTCGACCGACGGCACGGCAGCGCTGCTCCGGGAGCTCGACGACGCGATCCGCCGGGGCGTCCCGGCGGTCACGCTGCCGACGACGGGCCGCCGGCTGCCGGTGGCGAACGTCACGATCCTTTTCCAGCCGGTGAACCGCGGCAAGGGGGCCGCCCTGCGGCGGGGCTTCGCGCTGGCGCGCGGGCGGATCGTCATCGTCCAGGACGCCGACCTCGAGTACGATCCCCGGGAGTACCCGGCGATGATCGATCCGATCGAGCGCGGCCTGGCCGACGTCGTCTACGGCTCGCGCTTCCTCGGCGGGCCGCACCGCGTCCTGCTCTACTGGCACTCGGTCGCGAACGTCGTCCTCACCCACATCTCCAACGTCTTCACCGACCTGAACCTCACCGACGTCTGGAGCTGCTACAAGGCGTTCCGCCGCGAGATCATCCAGTCCCTCGACTTGCGCGAGGACCGGTTCGGGTTCGAGCCCGAGGTGACCGCGCGGGTCGCGCGGCTCGGGTGCCGGGTGTACGAAGTGCCCATCTCCTACGCCGGCCGCACCTACGCGGAGGGCAAGAAGATCGGCTGGAAGGACGCGATCAGCGGGCTCAGGTGCCTGCTCCGCTACAGCATCTTCACGTGAGCGGACGGACCGGTCGGTGGCTCCTCGTGGCGATCGCCGCCGCCACCTTTCTCCTGTTCCTCCCGTCGCTGCGAAACGGCTTCGTCGACTGGGACGACAACCTCAACTTCACGCGCAATCCGTACTACCGCGGCCTCGGCTGGGCCCAGCTCCGCTGGATGGCCGGCGCGACCGTGACGACGCACTGGATCCCGGTGACCTGGCTGACGCTCGGTCTCGACTACGTCCTCTGGGGCATGAACCCGGCCGGGTACCACCTGACGAACGTCGTCCTGCACGCGCTGAACGCCGTGCTCTTCGCCCTGACCGCGTACCGGCTGCTCGAGCGGGCGCGGCCCCGGAGCGACCCGGCGACGCTCCGGGCGGGCGCCGCGGTGGCCGCCCTCTTCTTCGCGCTCCACCCGCTCCGCGTCGAGACGGTCGCGTGGGTCACGGAGCGCCGCGGTCTCCTCTCGGCGTGCTTCGCCCTGGTGACGGTGCTGACATATCTGAGGATGTGCGAGGCCGCCGCCGGCGCCCGGTGGCGGTGGCTCGCCGCGTCGGTCGGCGCCTACGCGCTGGCGCTCCTGTCGCAGGCCTCCGTTGTACCCCTGCCCGTCGTGCTCCTCGTCTTGGACGCCTACCCGCTCGGCAGGCTCGGCCCGCACTGGCGGGCGTGGACGGCGGCCGACGCGCGCCGCGTGTGGCTCGAGAAGCTGCCGTACGTGGCGCTCGCCGCGGGCGCGGCCACGATCGCGCTGGCGGTCAACCATGCGCAGGCCGTGTCCGCGCCGATCGCCTCGTTTCCGCCGGCCGCGCGGGTGGCGATGCTCGCGCACGCGCTCGTCTTCTACATCGTGAAGACCTTCATGCCGCTCGCGCTCAATCCCCTGTATGAGCTGCCCGAGCGGGTGAGCCCCCTCGCGCCGGAGTTCGCGGGCGCCCTCGTCGCCGTCCTGGCCGTCACCGGCGGGTTGTGGCTCTTGCGCCGGCGCTGGCCCGCCGGCCTCGCCCTCTGGGGCGCCTACGCGCTCGTGCTGGTCCCGGTGAGCGGCCTTTTCCAGACCGGCCACCAGTTGGTCGCCGACCGGTACACCTACTTATCGTGTCTCTCGTGGGCCCTGGCCATCGGCGGCGGCGTGTGCGCGGCGCGCGACGCCGCCGCGGCGGGGCGGCTCCGCGCGCCCCTCGCGGCCGGCGTCGCCGGCATCGCCGCGCTCTGGCTCGCGGGTCTCGCCGCCCTCACGTTGCTCCAGGTCGAGGTCTGGCGGAACACCGAGACGCTCTGGCGCTACGCGCTCGAGCTCGACCCCGCGTGCGCGCTCTGCTACAGCCAGCTCGGCGCCGAGCTCGGCAACCGGGGCGAGCTGGAGCGCGCGGTCGAGCAGCTCGAGCAGGGCGTCGCGCTCCGGCCCGGCGACGCGGTCCTGCACGGAAACCTCGGGCTGACGCTCTTCAAGCTGGGGCGTTTCACCGAGGCGGTGCCCCACACGGAGCAGGCGCTGGCGGCCCGCCCCGCCGACGTCGCGACGCGCGTCCGGCTGGGCGTCGCGCTCCTCGCCTCCGGCCGGGCGGCGGAGGGGATCGCGCAGCTCCGGCAGGCCGTCGTACTGGGCCCCCGCGACGCCGGCGCCCGGTACGAGCTCGCGCGTGCGTATCTGACGCTCGGCCACCGGGCGGCGGCCCGCGAGCAGCTCGACGTCCTCCGCCGCCTCGACCCCGCGCTCGCGCGCGAGCTCGAGTGAGCGGCCGGCGCGCGGCTCCGCCGCGGCGCCGCTCAGCCGGCAGCGAAGGGGTTCGGCTCGCGGAGCGCGGCCGCGACGACGAGCTCGCCGGCGGCGAGCCGCGCGCCGGCCGTCGGCGCCTGCGCCCGGGCGCGCGCGCGCGCGCGCCCGACCCGCTCGACGAGGTCGGCGTACTCGGGCCC
>DATFVL010000266.1 GCA_035260325.1 Candidatus Methylomirabilota bacterium
GGTCGGCACGCTCGGCGATCGCTTCCACCCGCCGGCCTGGCAGGACGGCGGCACGGGCGAGCACCTGCTCGGCACCGACCACCTGGGCCGCGACGTCCTCTCGCGCCTCATCTTCGGCGCGCGCGTCTCGCTCGTCGTGGGCTTCATGGCCGTGATCTTCGCGGGCATCCTGGGCACGGTGCTGGGGATCCTGTCCGGGTATCTCGGCGGCTGGGTCGACCAGGTGATCATGCGGATCACCGACGCCTGGCTCGCATTGCCCGCGCTCACGTTCGCGATCTTCCTGGCGGCGATCGTGGGGCCGAGCGCGATGAACATCGTGATCATCCTCGCGGCGGTCTACTGGACCCGCTATGCCCGCGTCGTCCGCGGCGAGGTGCTCTCGCTGAAGGAGCGCGAATTCGTCCGCCTCGCGATCGTCGCCGGCTGCAGCAAGCGCACGATCATGCGGCGCCACATCCTGCCGAACGTGCTCAACTCCACCATCGTGCTGGCGACGCTCATGCTGGGCGTCGTCATCGTCACCGAGGCGTCGCTCTCGTTCCTCGGGGTCGGCGTCCCGCCGCCGCAACCCGCCTGGGGGCTGATGCTCGCCGACGGCAAGAAGGGCCTCATGGCCGGCTACTGGTGGCTCACGGTCCTGCCGGGCACGTGCATCATGCTCCTGGTGCTCGCGGCGAACCTCCTGGGCGACTGGCTCCGCGTCAAGCTCGATCCGCAGCTCCGCCAGTTGTGAAGCTGCTCGAGGTCAGGAACCTCTCGACGCACTACGTGAGTTCGCGGGGCACGCGGGTGACGCGCGCCGTGGACGACGTCTCGCTGGCGGTCGACGAGGGCGAGACGCTCGGGATCGTCGGCGAGTCTGGCTCCGGGAAGACCACGCTCGCGCTCTCGCTCCTGCGCCTGCTGCCGCCGGCGGCGCGGAACGTCGGCGGCGAGATCTGGTTCGAGGGCGAGGACCTCCTCCGGATCTCGAACGCGGAGATGCGCCGCGTGCGCGGCAAGCGGATCGCGATGATCCTCCAGGACCCGCTCGCGAGCCTCAACCCCCTCTTCACCGTCGGCGACCAGGTGGCCGAGCCGATCCGCGTCCACGAGGGGGCGAGCCGAGGGAGCGCGTGGGACCGCGCGCGCGAGCTCCTGCGCGCGGTGCGCATCGCGGCGCCCGAGGCGCGCGTCCGCGAGTACCCGCACCAGCTCTCGGGCGGGATGCGCCAGCGCGTCGTCGGCGCGATCGCGATCTCGTGCGGGCCGCGCCTGCTCATCGCCGACGAGCCGACGACGAGCCTGGACCTGACGATCCAGGCGCAGTACCTGCGGCTCCTGCGCGACCTCCAGCGCGACCACGGTCTCGCGATGATCTTCATCACGCACAACCTCGGCATCGTCGCGAAGATGTGCGGCCACGTCGCGGTGATGTACGCGGGGCGCCTCGTCGAGGCGGGTCCCGTCGCGCGGATCTTCTCGTCGCCGGCGCACCCCTACACGCAGGCGCTCCTCGAGTCCATCCCGCGTATGAGCGACGGGCGCCAGCGCCTCACCGCGATCGACGGGCAGCCCCCGGACCCGGTGGCGCTGCCGCCCGGCTGCGCCTTCCACCCGCGCTGCCCGAAGGTCATGGACCGGTGCCGCGTGGAGGCGCCGCCCGAATTCCGGGTGGCGGAGGCTCAGGTCAGCCGCTGCTGGCTCTCGGGCTGAGATGGCCGGGCCCGTCCTCGAGGCGCTCCAGCTCACCAAGCACTTCCCCGTGCGGCGCGGGCTCCTGGCCCGCCAGACCGCCGTCGTGCGCGCCGTGGACGGGATCTCGTTCACGATCGAGCGCGGGCGCACGCTGGGCCTCGTCGGCGAGTCGGGGTGCGGCAAGACGACGACGGCCAAGCTCGTCCTGCTCCTCGAGACGCCGACCTCCGGCCTGCTCCGGTTCGACGGGCGCGACCTCCAGGGGCTGGACGCCGCGATGCACCGCGAGTATCGCCGCTCGGTCCAGGCGGTCTTCCAGGACCCGTTCGCCTCGCTCAACCCGCGCATGCGCGTGGACCGGATCATCGCCGAGCCGCTCGTCACCAACGAGCGCCTCACCGGGGGCGAGGTCGCGAAGCGCGTCGCACACCTGCTCGAGCTGGTGGGGCTGCCCGAGCGCTCGGCCGATCTCTTCCCGCACGAGTTCTCGGGCGGCCAGCGCCAACGGATCGCGATCGCGCGGGCGCTCGCCCTCTCGCCGAAGCTGGTCGTGCTCGACGAGCCCGTCTCGGCGCTCGACGTCTCGATCCGCGCCCAGATCCTCAACCTCCTGACGGACCTCCAGGCGCAGCTCGGCCTCTCGTACTTCTTCATCGCCCACGACCTCGCCGCGGTCGCGCACATGAGCCACACGATCGCGGTGATGTACCTCGGGCGGATCGTCGAGATCGGCGACGCGGCGACCATCGCCGCCGCGCCGAAGCATCCGTACACGCAGGCGCTCTTCTCGGCCGCGCTCCCGTCGCACCCCGACGAGAAGCGCGAGGAGATCATCGTGGCGGGCGAGGTGCCGAGCCCGCTCGCGCCGCCGGCGGGCTGCCGCTTCCACCCGCGCTGCCCGCGGGTGATGGAGCGCTGCAGCCGCGAGGAGCCGCGGCTCCTGCCCGAGGCGAGGCGGCAGGTGGCCTGCCACCTCTACACGGGCATCGGTCGCTGACTAGGCCTGCAACCGGACGACGTTGAAGGCGGGAACGGGCTTCGAGAAGCCCTTGAGCGTGAGCCCGCCCAGGTCCTCGACCTCGACGAGGTCCTCGACCGCGCCGAGGACGCGCTGGGAGATCAGGATCTGCCGGGGCTTCGCCTCGCCGCAGAGCCGCGCGGCGAGGTTCGTCACCGTGCCGATCGCGCCGTAGTCCATCCGCCCCTCGAAGCCGATCGCCCCGATCGTCGCGTAGCCCTGGGCGATGCCGACGCCGAAGTCGAGCTCGTAGCCCCGCTTCTTCCACGTGACGAGCAGCTCGTCCACGCACGCGCGCATCGCCGCCGCCATCCGGACCGCCCGCTGGGGCGCGTCGGGCACCGGCACGGGGTCGTTGAAGAAGATCATCATCCCGTCGCCGGTGAAGCGCTCGAGCGTGCCGTCGTGCTCGAGGATGAGCCGCCCCATCTCCCCGTGGTACTCGCGGAGCACGCCCATGACTTCCTCGGGCTCGGAGGTCTCGGCGAACGCCGTGAAGCCCCGGAGGTCGAGGAAGACGACGGAGATCTCGCGCCGGTGGCTCTTCAGGGGATCCTCGGCGTCGCCGCTGACGATCATCTCGGCGAGCTGCGGGGAGAAGAAGCGCTTCAGGCGCTCGAGGCGCTCGAGCTGGACAAGCTGCTCCTCGACGCGCCGCTCGAGCGTCCGGTTCCAGCCGGCGAGCTCGTCGTGGAGCACCTTGATCCTCAAGAGGGACTTCACGCGGGCGAGCAGCTCCTGCTGGTTGATCGGCTTCGTCAGGAAGTCGTCGGCGCCGGCCTCGATCCCCTTGACGCGCTCCTGCGTGGGGTCGAGCGCCGTCACCATGACCACGGGCAGCGTCGCCGTCGCCGGGTTGCCGCGGAGCTTCTTGCAGACCTCGTACCCGCTCATCCCCGGCATCATGACGTCGAGCAGGACCAGATCCGGCCGCGCGCTCTCGATCTTCTCGAGT
>DATFVL010000267.1 GCA_035260325.1 Candidatus Methylomirabilota bacterium
CGCGCGTCATCGACGATCTGAAGCAGAGCCGATACGTGGAGGCTCGGCGGGGGAAGGGCGTGTTCGTGGCCCAGGCGCCGCCCGCCCGCCCCTCCCCTCACCTCCGCGAGGGCTTTTTACAGGATACGGTGATCCGGGCCGCGGCCCTCGGGATGACCGCCGACGACTTGTCGGTGGGCGTTCTGAGCTTGGCCGGGGTCCGGCCCGCCCCCGTCCGCGGCGCCGTCGAGGTCCTCCTGGTGGAGTGCAGCCCGCCGGAGCTCGACTTCTTTGCCCGACAACTCGAGGCCCACCTCCCGGTCCGCGTCGACAAGGTGCTCCTCGCCGAGCTGGCGGCGGTCACGCGGCGCCAGAAGCAAGGCGGTCGCTGGCGGGCGGCGGTCACGAGCTTCTGCCATCTGCCGCAGGTGGAGCAGCTCCTGAGGGGCAAGGGGGTTCCGGTGATCGCGCTCCTCGCCGAGGCGCATCTCGAGACCCTCCATCGCCTGGCCCAGTTCCCGTCGGGGACGCGCGTGGGCGTGGCCTCCACCACCGTCGAGACGGCCCACAACCTGGAGCACTCGATCGCGAACGCCGGCCTGCCGAACATCGCGCTCGCCGGGGTCTGCCCCGCCGAGGGGGCCGCACTGGGTCGCCTGATGCGGCGAGTGGACGTCATCGTCTGCTCCACCGCGGCGGCCGAGCGGGTCCGGGGGCTCGCGGGTTCCTCCGTGCAGGTGATGATCGACGACCGGGCCCTCGACCAGCGGGCGATCGAAATGCTCGCGGCCGTCCTGGTGCGAGAAAACGGCGACAGGCCGACGGCCGCTCCGTCGCCCGTCCGGAGGCGGCTGAGTCCTCGTCCGTCCAGGGAACGTACGCCGCGAGGGGGTCGGCCCACGATCGTCTGAGGGCTGTGGAGCGCGGTGCGGAGGCCGGAAGGGAAATACCTTTCTCCTAGAATCAGGAGGTGTCTCATGCAGCTGCAAGTGCCTTGGCTCAAACCAGCGGTTTGGGGTGTGATCGGCGGCGCCGTCGTCACGATGATCGTCGGCTTCTCCGGGATGGGATGGGTCCTCGGCGCCACCGCCGAGCGGATCGCGGTGGAGCGCGCCAACTCGGCTGTGATCGTCGCTCTCACCCCCTCCTGCGTCGCGAGGTTCATGAACCAGCGCGACGTCGCCGTGAAGCTCGCAGAGTTCCGGAAGATCGACTCGTGGAAGCAGCGGCAGTTCGTCGAAGACGGCGGCTGGGCCACTGCGCGGGGGGACAAGCTGCCCAACTCAGGACTGGCGAATGCGTGCGCCGAGGAGCTCTTGAAGGCCAAGACTTAGCCGGGCGGAAGAACGCCATGCGAACCGCTCACCGCCTCGAGGTGGTGGGCGGTTCGTCATGATGTGTCACCCCCTGCGACGCGTGTCTTCGACCTCCCTCAGAGCTGAAACGTCTTCACGTAGACGCCCGGCGAGCCCGGGGCGTGGTGCATGTGGGAGCGCATGCGCGCGTTGGCCGGCGAAATGTCCCGCTGGGCGCTCCACGCCGCGCTCTCCGGGACTTTCGGGTGCTCGAACTCGTAGAGCGTGAGATAGGTCGGCGCGCCGGTCACCGCGCGATAGCGGCGGCCGCGGACCACGCCGGGGACCTTCTCGTAGTTGGGGACGTAGACGGTGTTGTACCAGGTGTTGAACTCGGCGTCGGCCTCGGGCGGCACGTCCATGCGCCCCATCTGGAGCGCCGGCGCCATTGCGCTCTGCGCGGCGGCCGGCGCCAGCGCTTTCGGATGGATCATCGTATAGACGTTCCGGATGTACGCGGTGCCGATGTGCTCGGGCGAGCAGCGCTTGGTCCACGCGGTCGGGTTCGCCTGCACCTTCTTGTACGCCGCGCTCTCGAGCACCGCGGCGCTCTCCAGCTCGTAGCAGGCGAGATGCTTCGGCCCGCCCTTCACGGCCTCGTAGCGCGCGGCGCTCAGGAAGCCCGGCACGGCGAGGCGCTCGGCCAGATGCTCCTCGTTGTACCAGCGGTTGAACTCCTTCTCCTTGTCCGCCGGGATGTCGGCCCAGACCATCAGGAGCGCGCTGCCCTTCTTGTTCGTCATTGGGCTCTCCTTGTCATGCGACTGCGTTTCATGCGCTAGCGACGGCTGGGAAGCGCGCGACGGATCTCCTCGACGGCCGTCGCGTAGCCCGAGCGGAGCACGGCCGCGTCCGACGAGTAGTTGACGATCGTCGCGCCGAGGGCGATCATCTCGCCCACGCCCTCCACGCTGTCGATCGCCATCGACACCGCCTTGCCGTGCTTGCGCGCGGCGTCCACGAGCCGACGGCGATGCGCGGTCAGCGCCTCGCGCTGCGCGGAGGCGCCGAGCACGCCGAGGTCCTGCGCCAGATCGGTCGGCCCGAGCGTGAGCGCATCGATGCCCGGGACCGACGCGATCTCGTCCAGCCGGTCGAAGGCACGCTTCGACTCCAGCATGATGGTCACGTGCACGCGCGCGTTCGCGGCGGCGGTCAGCTCGCGCATCGGCAGCGCGCCGTACTCCGTCGCCGGGCCGAAGCCGTACATGCCCCGCTGGCCCGCCGGCGCGTAGCGGCAGCACGCGGCCACCGCGGCCGCCTGCTCCGGCGTGTCCACCTGCGGCACGTGGAGATTGAAGACGCCGGCGTCGAGGAGCCGCGTGATCCACTCGCGGTTGCCCTCGGGCGGGCGGACGACCAGTGGAAAATCAAGGGCGCGCGCGAGCGCCGCCATGTCGGCGAGGGTCTCCATCGAGAAGGGCGAGTGCTCCATGTCGAGCCGCGCGAAGTCGAGCCCCGCCGCCTGGAGCAGCATCAGGACCGAGGGCGTCCGGATCATCGTGATCCACGTGCCGATCTGCACTTCACCCTGCTCGGCGCGGGCCCGGTAGGCGTTCTCCCTCATCGCGCTTTTACCTCCACGCCCGCGAGCCGCTCGAGCACCTTGACGACGGCGAGCCCGTCCTCCTTGTTGAGGCCGGCGGCCCGCGCCATCTGGTAGAGCTGCTGCGTGACGTTCGCCAGCAGCAGCGGCACGCCGAGCTGCTTGGCGAACGCCGTCTCCAGCTCCTGGTCCTTGTAGGTGATGTCCACCGTGCCGCCCGGCGAGAAGTCGCGCGCCAGGATCTTCGGCACGCCGGTCTCGAACGCGAAGCTCGTGCCCGTGCTGACCCGGACGACGTCGTAGATCATGCGGGGGTCGAGGCCCGCCTTGACGCCCAGGACGAGGGCCTCGGCCACCGCCACCCGGTTGACCTGGATCAGCATGTTGTTGACGAGCTTCATCGCCAGGCCGTGGCCGAGCGGGCCGACGTGGAACAGGTTCGTACCCATCGCCTTGAAGAGGTCGCGGCACGCCTCGAACGTCGCCGCGTCGCCGCCGGCGATGATGGACAGCTCGCCCGAGGCCGCCCGCACCGTGCCGCCGCTCACCGGCGCGTCGAGCATCGCCACGCCGCGCGCGGCCAGGACGCCGGCGAGCCGCTGGGCGGCGAACGGATCGATGGTGCTCATGCAGATGACGACGTGGCCGCGCCCGGCGCCCTGCACGATCCCGCGCTCGCCCGCGATGACTGCCTCCGCCTGCGCCGTCGTCTCCACCATGCAGATGGTGCGCTCGGTCGCGGCCGCGACGCGCTCGGGCGAGTCGGCGACCGCGGCGCCGCGCGCGCGCAGCGGGTCCACCTTGGTCTTGTCGATGTCGTGCACGACGAGCGAGAACCCGTGCTTGACGAGGTTCAGCGCCATCGGCCGTCCCATGTTGCCGAGACCGACGAATCCCACGGCTCCAGGCATCGCGTTCTCCTCCTCCGCCGGCTACGCCGTCAGCACGAACGGCACGCCCGCGCTCCTCGCCACGGTCCGGAGCTGATCCATGAGGTCGTCGGGGATCGGCACGCCCTCGCTGAGCCGCTCCGCCCGTGTCGCCATCTCCGGATCCCCCGCGACGAGCACCGGCTGAGCGGGATCGGCGCGCCTGGCCTGGTGCAGCACGTCGATCACCTGATCGAGGTCCCGCTCGAACTCGCCCTCGGCGCGGAACGCGCGCGGATCGATCGCCAGGAAGAAGTGACCGATGTTGTGCGGATCCGACGTCTTCTGCGTCCGGTTGCGGATCGGCGAGAACGAGGCGCCGGACAGGGCGCCGCCGAGAATGTGCACCATGACCGCGAGCCCGTAACCCTTGTGGCCGCCGACCTCGCGCGGGCCGCCGAGCGGCGTGATGCCGCCCTCCGGCCGCTCGAAGACGTAGCTGAATGCTTCTTCCGCATCGGTCACCGGCCGACCGTGGCCGTCCACGACCCAGCCCGGCGGCAGCGGCGTGTGGTTCAGCTTGTGGACCTTGACCTTCCCGGCGGCGACCGTCGTCGTCGCCATGTCGAGCTGGAACGGCGGATTGCGGCTGGCCGGCGCGGCGAAGGCGAGCGGGTTCGTGCCCATGACGGGCTCCGCGGCGAACGTCGGCACCATGCTGACGCCGCGCGTGGACGCGGTGACCATGCCGATCACGCCGCGGTCCGCGGCGATCCGCGAGTAGCACCCCGCCGCCCCGAAGTGGTGCGAGTTGAAGACCGACACCACGGCGACTCCGCTCTGGCGGCACTTGTCAACGGCGAGGTTCATCGCGTGCACGGAGACCGGATGGCCGAGCGACCTGTCGGCGTCGATCAGCGCCATGGCCGGCCCTTCGCGCACGGTCCTGAACACGGGGCGCATGTTCAGCCGGCCGGCGCGGAACTCGCGGTCGTAGGTCGGCAGCATCGAGATGCCGTGAGAGTCCACGCCGCGCAGATCGGTCTCGAGCATCATCTCGGCCGTGGTCTCGGCGTGCGCGTCCGGCATGCCCCAGGCGCGCAGGACGGACACGAGCTGCTCGCGGATCTGCTTCGCATGAACGCGCATCGTTCGACCTCCGGTCACGCTCGCGCGTCGGCCGGCCGGGCGGGCTCGGGGAACGCGAGGCTGACGGGCGCGTTGGCCTCGAACGGGCTCCAGAGGCCGAGCTCCTTGCCGATGTCCCGCAGCGCCGGCAGCACGTCCTCGCCGAGGAGCCGGATGCACGTCTTCGTGTCCTCGTTCGAGACGAATCCGTCGGACGCCCAGAAGCCGAGGATCGAGGGGCGCGTCTCCTCGAGCAGCCGGCGCAGCTTCGGGAGCACGGTCTTCGGCGTCCCGGCGACGATCTGCTGGTCGCGGATCTGGTCCTCGAACGCGGCGCCGCGCGGGTTCGAGCGCCGCCCGACCGCGTACTCCACGAACGCGGTGCGGTACGACGGCGAGAAGTACCCGGACGGGCTCGACCATACGGGATGCGCGAGGCCGGTGAACTCGCCCTGCATCCACATGAACTGCCGCGCGTTCTCCAGCGCCTTCTCCTCGGTCTCCGCGACGTGGCACCGCTGCAGGTAGCCGCGGTACTCCGGACCGCCGGCGTAGCCGGTCTCCTGGGCGACGCGGTCGTAGAGCTCCCAGATCTTCTTCGTGGCGTCGATCGCGGTGCTGAGCGCGATGTAAGGGTAGCGCTTCTTCGCCGCCCAGATGATCGTCTCCTTGCTCACCACGCCGGGGATCCACACCCGCGGGTGCGGCTTCTGCAGCGGCACCGCCCAGGGGTTCACCACGCGGTGCTGGTAGTGCGTGCCCTCCCAGCGGAACGGCCCCGTCTGGGTCCACGCCTTCACGATGAGGTCGTGCGCCTCCTCGAACCGCTCGCGGTTGTAGGCGGGATTGACGCCCGCGGCGAGCTGCTCCTGACCGCCGCCGCGCACGAAGCCCGACACCAGACGCCCGCGCGACACCATGTCGATCATCGCGAGCTCCTCGGCCAGCCGCACCGGATTGTCGGCGAGCGGCAGCGGGTTGCCGAGGAGGACGAGCTTCACGCGCTTCGTCGTCGCCGCCAGGATCGACGCGAAGATGTTGCACTTCGCCTGCATGCAGAACGGCGCGTTGTGGTGCTCGTTCAGCATGATCCCGTCGAAGCCCACCGCCTCGGCGAGCCGGTAGTGCTCGAGGTACTCGTTGTAGAGGCGGCTGCCGGCCACGGGGTCGAAGAAGCGGTTCGAGAACATCAGCGCGGTCGCGCCGAACTCGCGTCCCTCGTCCTCGGGATACGCCGACATCGGCTGCTCGGTGAAGTACATGAGGTGCATCGCGTCTCCTCTGGATCAGGCCTCGGTGACGAAGCGGGTGACGAGCCGGGCCAGCTCCTCCGGCTTCTCCATCGCGACGAAGTGTCCGGCGCCCTCGACGATCTCGAGCCGGGCGCGCGGCAGCGCTTTCGTGTAGCGCTCGCCGCACTCGAGCGGGACGATGCGGTCGTCGCGGCCCCAGACGACCAGGGCCGGCGTGGCGACGCCGCCGAGCAGGTGCGGCAGCGTGGGGTTGTACATGTACGGCTTCCACGCGATCCGGAACGTCATTTCGCGGTTGAGGTCCCACTGCTCGAGCGTGGCGGTCGGCGGCTCGGCGCCGAAGAGCCGATCGAACTCGCCCTGGTCGGCGAAGCCCCGGCGCACGTAGTCGATGTAGGAGAGGAGGGCCTGGTCGGCGATCTCGCCGCGCTCGGGCTTGATCCCCATCGCCCCCACGAGGACGAGCCGCCTGAAGGCGCGCGGGGCCATCGTCGCCATCTCGGCCGCGATCCAGCCCCCGAACCCGAGGCCGACCAGCGACACGCGGCCGGGCTCGCGGGTCAGCTCGCGGGCCCCGAGCAGCCCCTGGTACACGACGGCGACGTCGCGCACGCTGCGCATCCAGTCCGGGCGCTCGGATCCATCGTAGCCGGGATGCGACGGCACGAGCACCGTGAACCGCCGCGCGAGCGCGTCGTAGAACGGCAGACGCGCGGGGCTGCCGATGTCGTGGTGGAGCACGACCAGCGGCGCGCCGGTGCCCGCGCGCGCGACGTGCAGCGCCGGGCCCGTGACCGTCACGGTCTCGGACTCCCAGGTGATCGTGGTCGAGCTCACGGTGACCGCGCCTCCTCAGCCGACGGCCGGCATGACTTCTCGGGCGAAGAGCTCCATCGAGCGCAGGACGCGCGGGTGCTCGAGGTCGCCGAACCAGAAGCTACAGTTGAAGTGGGTGATGCCCACGAGCTCGCGGATGCGCTTGATCTGGCGGATGCACGTGTCGGGCGTCCCGATGACGAGGAAACGGTCCAGGAGGTCGTCCAGGTCGGGCTCCTTCGGCGCCGGCACCGGGATGGCGCGGCCCTGCTCGACGCGCTCGTAGTGGTTGCGCAGGGAGAGCGTCACCCGCATGTTCCAGCGGGCCTCCTCGGCGGCGGCCCGCGCGTCGGCGTGGCTGTCCGTCACGTAGACGGCGCGCTGCACGCCGACCTCGAGCGGGCGCTCGGGCTTGACCTCGGCCACGGTGCGGTCGAAGAGCCGGCGAAACTCGGCCATGCGCTCGATGGGGACGCCGAAGCCGCCCGTGAGCACGTTGAACCCGCGGCGCACCGCCCCCTCGACGGAATCCGGGCTCTGCGCCGTGATCCAGATGGGCGGGCGCGGCTTCTGGACGGGCTGGGGGAACACCGTCGTCTCCGGGATCTTGAAGAGCTTCCCGTCGTAGCTGAAGGGCCGGCCCTCGAACGATTTCAGGATCACGTCGATCGACTCCTCCCAGCGCGCGCGGCCGCTCTCGAGCTCGAGGCCGAACCGCTCGAACTCGTAGTGCTGGTAGCCCCGCCCGAGGCCGACGTCGAGCCGTCCCCCGCTCAGCAGATCGAGCGTCGCGATCTCCTCGGCGATCACGAGGGGATGGTGGAGCGGGACCACGATGACGGCCGTGCCCACGCGCAGCCGGGTCGTCTTCGCCGCGATGTACGTCGCGAGCTGGGCCGGGCGCGAGAGATAGCCGTAGGTCGAGAAGTGATGCTCGGCGAGCCAGACGTTGTTGAAGCCAAGCGCCTCGGCCGCCTGGGCGATCTCGACGCCACGCGCATAGATCTCCCGCGACGAGCGCGCCGAGGGCGACTGCATCAAGAGAAAGGTCCCGAATTTCATGGGTGCCATACTATCAGGGATGACGAGCGCCTCGCGTCCGGCCACGCGGTTCGGGATCGCCCTGCCCTCCGGAGGGCCGGGCGGGCCGCCGCCGGTGTCGCGGGGCCTGGCGGAGGCCGCCCGGCGGATCGAGGCGGCCGGCTTCGAGAGCGCGTGGGCCTTCGACGCCATCGGTCGCGGCTTCCTCCAGGCCGATCCCCTCACCTGCCTCGCCGTCGCGGCGACCGTGACGTGTGACATCGAGCTCGGGACCGGCATCCTCCAGGTCCCCCTGCGAAACCCGGTGGAGCTCGCCCAGCGCGTGCTGACCACGCACCTCGTGTCCGAGGGCCGCCTGCGGCTCGGCGTGGGCGCCGGATCCACCGCGGCCGATTTCGCCGCGCTCGGCCTCGATTTCGCAGCGCGCTTCCGTCGTCTCGACGAGTCGCTGGCGATCATGCGCCGGCTGTGGGCGGGCGAGCGCGTCGACGGAGCCTCGCTCGCGCCGGTCTGGCCCACCGCCGTCGGCGGCCCGCCGGTCCTGATCGGCTCGTGGGCGGGCTCGCGGTGGATCGAGCGGGCGGCCCGCGACTTCGACGGCTGGGTGGGTTCGGGCGCTCGGAGCAGCTGGCGGCTGCTGCGCGAGGGGATCGCGCGGTTCCGCGACCTGGGCGGTCGGCGCGCCGTCGTCACCAACGTGGTGGTGCACCTCGAGCGGCCGGCGGCGAGCCCCGACGGCCCGGACGATCCGTGCAACCTCAAGTGTCCGAGGGACGTCGCCCGCGAGCGCTTGCATCGTCTGCGCGACCTCGGCTTCGACGACGTGGTGCTGGTCACGCGGCGCCACGACGCCGAGCACCTCCAGGAGCTCCGCGAGCTGGCCGTGACCTCCAGATGATCGCGTCACCTCGACCGGACCCGATACCAGGGGTGTGGCTGCCCCGGCACCTTCACGCGCAACGTGTAGACCGAGGTGCGCGCGGTGAAGAACAGGGTCCGTAGATCGGCGCCGCCGAAGGCGAGGTTGGCCGGGACCTCCGGCGTGCGAATGATCCCGAGGCGCGTGCCATCCGGCGCGAAGACCCAGGTGCCCCCCGGACCCGTGCAATAGACCCGGCCTTCCACGTCCACCTTCATCCCATCGGGGACGCCGTCGGTCTCGTCGGACGACATGTCGGCGAAGATCCGGCGCCTCACCAGCCGGCCGCCCGCGTCGAGCTCGAGGGCGTGGATGTACTGCGCCCAGCGCGTGTTGGCCACGTAGAGCACGCGCTCGTCCGGCGAGAACGCGAGCCCGTTCGGATACTCGCAGTCGGCCACGAGCGTGGTCGTCCCGTCGAGCGCGATGCGATAGACCCCGGCATAGGGCAACTCGCGCTCGGCGAAGGGCACGCGCAGGCCGGGATCGGTGAAGTAGATGCTCCCGTCGGACTTGCAGACGACGTCGTTGGGCCGGTTCAGGCGCTTGCCCTCGTAGCGGTCCATCAGGACCTCGGAGCGGCCGTCGGCGGACCAGCGCGTGACGCGGCGGTTGCCGCCCTCGCAGATGACCAGCCGGCCTTGCAGATCGAACGTCGTGCCGTTGCCCTCACCGGTGTTCGCGCGCACGAGCTCGGGGGCCTTGCCCGGCGTCAGGCGGTGCAGGTTGCTCCGGCGGATGTCGACGAAATAGTAGAAGCCGTCGGGGTGCCACAGGGGCCCTTCGGTGAAGACGAATCCCGTGGCCAGCCGCTCCGCGTTCGTCGTCTCGAGGATGCTGGACAGCGCGTCGGCCATGGTCAGCCTCGCCGCGTCCGGAGCGTGACGCCGGCCCGCTCCTCCTGGAGGCAGAAGATCGCCATCGAGTCCTTCGCGCCCCAGCCGCGGCGCACCGCCTCTTCGAGCTGCTGCTCGGCGAGCGCGGCGATCAGCATCGGCACGTGGTACTCGCGGCCCAGCGCCGTCGCGAGCCCGACGTCCTTGCGCAGGAGGTCGAGCGCGAAGTTGACGGTGTCGAACGTGCCGGGGAACACGGTGTTGGGGATCATGTCCTTCAGCGCGCGTCCCTGGCCGAACGAGCCCTTGGAGAGCGCGTCGAGCAGCGCCTCGGGCGCGACGCCCGCCTTCACGCCGAGCGTCATCCCCTCGGCGATCGCCATGCGCGAGCACGCCGAGACCATGTTGTGCACGAGCTTCGCGACGGTGCCGCAGCCGATCTCGCCGACGCGGGTCACCTTGTCGCCGATGGCATCGAGCACGGGCTTGACGCGCGTGTAGAGCGCCTCGTCGCCTCCGACGAGCACCGCCAGCGTGGCGGCACGCGCGCCGGGCACGCCCCCGCTGACGGGCGCGTCGAGCACGTCCACCCCGCGCTCGGCGTAGACCGTGTGGATGCGCCGGATGAGTGTGGCCGAGCTGGTGGAGAGATCCACGTAGATCGTGCCCCGCGCCGCGCCGTCGAGGATGCCGCCGGGGCCCAGCGCGACCGCCTCCACCTCGCGCGGCCCGGGCAGCGAGGTGAAGACGAGCTCGCTCGCCTGCGCCACCGCCTTCGCGCCGTCCGCCCAGGCGGCGCCCTGCGCGAGGTGCGGCTTCGCCAGCTCCGGCCGGATGTCCGTCACCACCATGCCGTGTCCGGCCCGGAGGACGTTGAGGGCCATCGGCCCCCCCATGTTGCCGAGCCCGATGAAGCCGATCCGCATGCGCGCCTCCTCTCCTCGAACCGCGGGCCAGCTATACTAGCGCGGCGCCGGGCGGGATCACACCCTGACCTCGGGAGGTCACATGGCGATCATCCGCATCTACACGGGTCCTGACGGCAAGTCGCACTTCGAGGACATCGAGCCGCGCTTCGAGTCACGCGGCGACAAGTCCGAGAGCGCGGAGCTGATTCCACGGAGCGGCATCGTCATTCGCCGCTTCGAGACGAAGCGGTCCAATCCCTGGCATCACGCGCCGGGGCGCGCGGCGGTGTTCACGCTGCGAGGCGCGGTGGACATCGAGATCGGCGACGGCACGGTGCGACGCGTCGGCCCCGGCGACATCCTGATCGCCGAGGACCTGAGCGGCCAGGGGCACGCCACGCGTGAGGTCGGTCCCGAGCCGCGCGTCTCGATCTTCGTGCCGCTCGGCTGAAGCCCGCCCCAGGCGGCCGCGTCCTCGGCGCCCTCGGCGGGAGCGGTCACCGGTCTCGGAACTCCGGAGCGATCTCCGTGATGAACCGATCGAGGTCGCGCCGCAGCTCGTCGAGCGGCCTGAACATGGTCGGGACGAACAGCACGGTCCCGCCGGCCGCGCGGAGCTGCCGGAGGCGCTCGCGGATCTGGTCGGCGGTCCCGGCCAGGCAGGTGTCGCGCGCGTCCGCGGCGTGGCGGCCCATGCGCGTGGCGATCGTCTGGGCGAGGCGCTCGACGTCCTCCTTCTTGTCGGTCACATGCAGGGCCATGTTCACCGAGCGCGTGATCCTCTTCGGGTCGCGGCCGACGGTGGCGCAGTGCTCGTCGAGGATGGCGCCCTTCCGCGCCAGGACGCTCGGCCCGCCCCAGACGTTCCAGTGGTCGGCGTGCTTGGCGACGATGCGCAGGGTGACACGCTCGCCGCCGCCGCCGACCATCAGCTCGGGGTGCGGCCGCTGCACGGGCTTCGGGTCGAGGGGAGCGTCGGAGAGTTGGTAGTAGCGGCCTTTGAGGGTGCTGCGGCGCTCGGTCCAGAGCGACGTGATTACCTGGCAGGCCTCGTCGAGCCGCTCGAGCCGCTCGCGCATCGTGTGGAACGGGATGCCGTAGGCTTCGTGCTCGTTCTGCTGCCAGCCGGCGCCGAGGCCGAGCAGGAGCCGGCCGCCCGAGATGATGTCGACCTGCGCGGCCATCTTCGCCACGACGGCCGGATGGCGGTACGTGTTCCCGAGGACGATGGTGCCGACCCGCATCCTCGGCACGAGGGCCGCCAGCGCGCTGAGCGTGCTCCACGACTCGAGCATCGGGCCCTCGCGCTCCGGCGTGTTCGGCATGAAGTGGTCGGTCACGCATGCGATGTCCCACCCGGTGCGCTCGAGGTGCCGCCACAGGTCCACGACGCCCGACCAAGTCTGCATCCCCATGCTCGTGAACACGCCGAAACGCATGTCACCCTCCTCTTCGGAATGGGCCCTAGACGGGCGGCCGGCGGGTATGCCACGCCGTCGCCCGCTCGTAGGCGTGGCCGACGCGCAGCACGGTCCCCTCCTCGAATGGCCGGCCGGCGAGCTGGAGCGACAGCGGGAGCCCCGACGCCGAGAACCCGCACGGCAGGGCGAGCGTCGGCAGCCCCGTCAGGTTGAAGGGCGGCATGTTGCTCCGCGGGAAGCCGAGTTCGGGATCCTGCGCCACGCTGAACGGCGTGGCCGGCTTCGGCGTGGTCGGCGTCGCGAGGACGTCCACGGTCTTCAAAACCTCCGCCGTCTCGCGGCAGAGCGTCGCGCGGATGCGCTGCGCCTGGGTGTACTCCGAGGCGCTGACGAGGGCGCCCGTCAGGATGCGCTCGCGCACGACGTCGCCGTAGAGCTCCGGATGCTCGCGAATGTCGCGCTCGTGGTAGGCGAAGGCCTCCGCCATCAGGATCAGGAGGAACGAGGGCGTCGCGTGAATGCTCGGGATCTCGACGTCGCTCACCTCGGCGCCGAGCCCGCGAAGCGTACGGAGCGCCTCCTCGAACGCGCGCGCGACTTCGGGATCGACCCCCTCGAAGAAGTAGGCGCGCGGCACGCCGATCCTGAGGCCGCGGACGTCGCGACCGAGCGGCGCCAGGTAATCGTCGACCGGCGCGCGGCTCGACGCCGGATCGGCGGGATCGTGACCGGCCATCGCCTGCAGGAGGTACGCGCAGTCCTCCACGGTGCGCGCCATCGGCCCCGTGTGGTCGAGGGTCCAGGAGAGCGTCAGGACGCCCGCGCGGCTCACGCGCCCGTACGTCGGCTTGAGCCCGACGATGCCGCAGAAGGCGGCCGGCCCGCGGATCGAGCCGCCGGTGTCCGAGCCCGTGGCGCCGACGACGAGCCCGGCGGCGAGCGCGGCGCCGGAGCCGCTCGACGAGCCGCCCGGGATGTGGTCGCGGTTCCAGGGATTGCGCGCCGGCGCGAAGCGGTGGCCGGGGAGCTGGATCCCGAACGCGAATTCGTGGGTGATGAGCTTGCCGAGGAGCACGGTGCCGGCGTCGCGCCAGCGCCGCACGCACGTGGCCTCGTCCTCGGGGATCCAGTCGGCGAGGAGCGCCGAGCCGCCCGTCGTCCGGATGCCGCGCGTGAGATAGATGTCCTTGTGGCCGACCGGAATGCCGAGCAGCGGGCGCGCGTCGCCGCGGCCCAGCGCCTCCTCGGCCGCGCGCGCGTCGGCGAGGGCGCGCTCGGCGGTCAGGGTCACGAAGGCGTGGAGCGCGTCGTCGAGCTTCTCGATCCGCGCGAGCAGCGCGCGCGTCACCTCGACGGGCGAGAGCTCGCGCTTCCGGTAGCGCGCGCCGAGCTCGCGGATGGTCGCGTAGGCGATCGCGTCACTCATGGGACGCCTCGCGCGCCGGGGCGAACCGCACCGCCGGCTCCTCCGTCTTGATCGCTCGCGAGTCCAGCGCGCGCACCGGGGCGAGCGCGTCGCCCAGAAGCTTCCGCACCATAGCGAGCCGGTTCTCGGCGATCGTGACACCGGCCGCGCGGATGCGCTCGCGCAGCTCCTCGAGGGTCAGCTCCCGTGGGCCGCTCATGGAACCTCCTCCTTGCGCGCTCCGCGTCAGGAATTCCCGCAGCGCGCGCGTCGTCGCTTCGGGCTGCTCCAGCTGGACGAAGTGGCCCGCCCCCGGGATGACGACCACCCGCGCGCCGGCGATCGTCTCGCCGAAGAACCTTGCGAACTTCGGCGGCGTGAGCTGGTCCTCCTCGCCGCAGAGCGCGAGGGTCGGGACGCGGACCGCGCCGATCCGCGCGATCACGTCGAAGACGTCGCACGCCCTGAGGTCGCCGAGGACCACACCGGGAGGATTGGCGGCCGTGCTGCGGCGGAGCGACGCCTTGAGCGAGGCCGGCGCCGCCGCGCCGACCCCCATCTGCAGCAGGAGGTCCACGCCGGCGGGGTAATCGGTCGCGAGCAGCTCCAGCACGCGCGGCAGCACGCGGAGCCGCGCCCCGGTCCCGACCAGGACGAGACCGTCGACGCGCTCGGGGTGCGCGAGGGCGAGCTGCTGGGCGATCGCGCCCCCCATGGAATGCCCGCCGACGATGGCGCTCCGCACGGACACGGCGTCGAGGAAACCCACCACGAACGCGGCCGCCTCCTCGATGCTCCGCGGCGGCTCGCCGCCCGACCGGCCGTGCCCCGGCAGGTCCGGAGCCACGACGCGGGCGACGTCGGCCAGGCCGTCGAGCTGGTGCAGCCAGACGTTGCCGGCGCCTCCAGTGCCATGGACGAGGCAGACGACGCGCGCGCCGGCTCCCGCCGACTCGTAGTGCACGTCGATCCCGTCGACCCGGACGCGCGAAGACGTCAGCGCAGCACCGTCCTCGCGATGTCCTCCAGCGCCTTCTGCATCTCCTGCTCGGTCTTCGCGGTGGGCGGCCTGATGATGACGCGCGTGGCCCCGGCGTCGAGGAAGCGGCGCACGAGCTCGCGGTCCGCGGGCTGGCCGAAGGCCGAGATGGTGATCTTCGCCGGGTCGCGTCCGGCCTGCTTCGCCATCGCGGCGAGCTTGTTCCGGCTCGTCTCGACCTCCGCCGGCGTCGCGCGGTTGGGAAGCCAGCCATCACCCCACTCGACGACGCGCTCCAGCACGTTCTTGGCGTGGCCGCCCAGGATCACCGGCGGGTGCGGCTTCTGCGCGGGCTTGGGATAGGACCGGACCGGCGGGAAATCGTAGTACTTGCCGTGGAACTCGGCCTCCTGCTTCGTCCACAGCTCCTTCATCGCCAGGACCGCCTCGCGCGCCTGGGTCCAGCGGTGGTCGAAGTCCCCGCCCATGATGGTGGTCTCTTCACGGTGCCAGCCCGTGCCGATGCCGAACAGGAACCGCCCGCCGCTGAAGAGATCGAGGGTGGAGATCTCCTTGGCCAGGAGCAGCGGGTTGCGCTCGGGCACGAGCGTGATGCCCGTCCCGAGCTTCAACGTCTTGGTGACGCCGGACGCGCGCGCGAGCGCCACGAACGGATCGACGAAGTGCGAGTAGCTCTCCGGGATGGCGCCGTCGGCCGAGCCCGGGAAGCGGCTCTTGCTCTGGACCGGCATGATCGGGTGCTCGGCGCA
>DATFVL010000268.1 GCA_035260325.1 Candidatus Methylomirabilota bacterium
GCGCCCTCAAGACCCTGTGGTGGCAGGGGGCGACGCTGCTCAACCCGCACTTCGCGGTCGGCACGAAGGACCAGGATGCCTCGCGCATCTTCTACGAGCCGCTCGCGTCGTTCGACCCCGACGGCAACCTCGTCCCCTTCCTCGCGGCGGAGGTCCCGAGCGTGCAGAACGGCGGCGTCGCGAGGGACGGGCGCTCGGTCACCTGGAGGCTCAAGCGGAACGCCACCTGGCACGACGGCAAGCCGTTCACCGCCGACGACGTCGTCTTCAACTGGGAGTACGTGATCGACCCCGGCACCGCGGCGGTCACCCAGGGCTCCTACACGAACATCGAGCACATCGACAAGCTCGACAGCCATCGGATCAAGATCGTCTTCAAGAAGCCGACGCCGTTCTGGGCCGATCCCTTCTGTGGTGTCCGCGGCGCGATCATCCCGAAGCACCTCTTCCAGGCCTACAAGGGCGACAAGTCGCGCGAGGCGCCCGCCAACCTCAAGCCCGTCGGCACCGGCCCCTACAGGTTCGCGGACTTCAAGCCCGGCGACATCGTGCGAGGCGAGCTCTACGCGGGCTACCACATCCCGAACCGGCCCTTCTTCGACCAGGTCGAGATGAAGGGCGGCGGGGACGCGGCCTCCGCGGCGCGCGCCGTCATCCAGACGGGCGAGTACGACTACGCGTGGAACCTGCAGGTGGAGGACGAGATGCTCAAGCGCCTCGAGCAGGGCGGCAAGGGGCGCGCCGACATCGTGGCCGGCGGCAACATCGAGCACATCCAGTGCAACTTCACCGACCCGTGGACCGAAGTCGACGGCGAGCGCTCGTCCATCAAGACGCGGCACCCCTTCCTCGTCGACCCGGCGGTGCGGCTCGCGCTCAGCCTGCTCGTGGACCGCGGCTCGGTGCAGGAGCAGATCTACGGACGGACGGGCATCGCCACCGCCAATTTCCTGAACTCGCCGTCGCGGTATGCGTCGAAGAACATGACGTGGGAGTTCAACGTGGACCGCGCGAACCAGATCCTCGACGCCGCGGGCTGGAAGCGCGGGGGCGACGGCATCCGGGAGAAGGACGGCAAGAAGCTGAAGCTCGTCTACCAGACGTCGATCAACCCGCTGCGCCAGAAGAACCAGCAGATCGTCAAGCAGGCGGCCGCCAAGGCGGGGATCGACATGGAGCTGAAGTCGGTGACGGCGTCGGTGTACTTCTCGTCGGACGCGGCCAACCCCGATACCTACGGGCACTTCTACACCGACATCCAGATGTACACGACGACGATGACCTCGCCGGACCCCGAGTTCTTCATGAACCAGTTCACCTCCTGGGAGGTCGCGTCCAAGGCGAACAAGTGGCAGGGGCGCAACATCACCCGCTGGCGCAGCGAGGAGTACGACAAGGTCTTCCGCGCGTCCGAGGCCGAGCTCGACCCGGTCAAGCGCGCGGCGCTCTTCGTCAAGCTGAACGACCTCGTGATCCAGAACGTCGTCGTGATCCCGGTCGTGTTCCGGCCGCGGGTGGCCGGCATCTCGAACAAGCTGCGCGACGCGGTCCAGAGCGGCTGGGACTCCGACTTCTGGGCGCTCGCGTACTGGACCAAGCAGGCGTAGCCGCGCCCGCCGCGGCGCGGGCCCCATGTCCAAGTACCTCGTACGCCGGGCGCTGATCTCGATCCCCGTGCTGGTCGGGATCAGCGTCGTCCTCTTCACCGTCCTGGCGTTGGCACCCGGCGATCCGTTCGAGGAGCTCGCGACGAACGCCAACGTCCCGGCGGAGGTACGGGCGAACCTCCGCGCGAAGTTCGGCCTCGACGACCCGCTGCCCCTGCGCTACGCGCGCTGGTTCAGCTCGATGCTCCGCGGCGACTGGGGGTTCTCCTTCGTGAGCCGCGTCGACGTGGACACGCTGATCCTCCAGCGCCTGCCCGTGACCCTCGGCGTCCTCGGCTCGGCGCAGCTCCTGGCGATCCTCATCGCGGTGCCGATCGGGACGTACTCGGCGCTCCGCCCCTACTCGGTCTTCGACCAGGCCGCGACGACCTTCGCGCTCATCGGCTTCTCGCTGCCGACCTTCTTCACGGGCCTCCTGTTCATCCTGCTGTTCAGCATCTATCTCGACTGGCTCCCCTTCATCTTCCGCGCCGACATCGGCGCGACCGGGTGGCGCTGGTACTGGGAGTACGCCCGCCAGTCCCTGATGCCGGTCGCGGTGCTCGGTCTCTTCCAGGCCGCGGCGGTGACGCGCTTCATGCGCGCGGCGGTCCTCGACGTGATCCGGCTCGAGTACGTCAATACGGCGCGCGCGAAGGGGCTCTCGGAGCGCGTCACGCTGGTCAAGCACGTCGTCCGGAACGCGCTGATCCCGGTGGTGACGCTCGTCGCGCTCCAGATCCCGAGCATCTTCGGCGGCGCGATCGTCACCGAGCAGATCTTCCGCGTCCCCGGGATCGGCTCCCTCCTCATCAGCTCGATCCTCGCGAACGACACGCCGGTGATCATGGCGGTCACGTTCGTCTACTCGGCGCTCGTCGTGGTCTCGAACCTCGCCGCCGACCTCCTGTACGGCTGGCTCGACCCGCGGATCTCCTACCGATGACGCCGCGGGCACCTCTGGCAGGCCACCCACGGTCCACGCCGGCCTCGCGGCCCTCGATGCGAATGAATCGCGCCCTGCGGAACGCAGCCGCCACGCATCTCTCTCAGGGCACGTCCCGAGTGCCACCGGCCTCGCGGCCCCCGTTACAATGACGCCGCCGGCGGCCTCCCAGGTCGCGCTCGAGAAGCTCCCGGTCGCCATCGCGGCGCCGCGCACCTCGCTCTGGCGCGAGGCCGCCCGCCGCTTCCGCCGCCACCGTCTCGCGATGGTGGGCGCGGGGGTCCTGCTCGTGATGGTCGCCGGCGTCGGCGCGGGCCCCCTCGCGTGGCGCCTGCCGATCAACGAGATCGACTTCAAGCAGAAGCTCAAGGGGCCGACGTGGAGCCACCCGCTCGGCACCGACGATCTCGGCCAGGACCTCCTCGCGCGGATGCTCTACGGCGGGCGGATCTCGCTCGCGGTCGGCGTCACGGCGATGCTGATCGCGATCTCGATCGGCACCCTGGTCGGCGCCGGCTCCGGGTACGTCGGCGGCGCGGTGGACCACGCGCTCATGCGCGTGACCGACCTGTTCCTCTCGCTGCCGTCGCTCCCGCTGCTGCTGCTGATCGTCTATCTCTTCCGAGACACGCTCAAGAAGACGCTCGGGCCGGAGGCGGGCCTCTTCGTGATGATCGTCGCGGTGATCGGGGGCCTCCGCTGGATGCCCGTCGCGCGACTGGTTCGCGCGCAGTTCCTGTCGCTCCGCGAGAAGGAGTTCGTCGAGGCCGCGCGGAGCCTGGGCGCGCCGCCGCTCCGGCAGGTGGTCCGGCACATCCTGCCGAACGCGATGGGGCCCGTCATCGTCGCGGGCTCGCTCGACGTCGCGGCGGCGATCATCGCGGAGTCCACGCTCTCGTTCCTCGGCCTGGGCTTCCCGCCCGACATCCCCACCTGGGGGCGGCTCCTCTTCGACGCGAAGGACAACCTCGACTTCGCCCCGCACTGGGCGATCTTCCCCGGGACCGCGATCTTCCTCACCGTGCTGGCCATCAACTACATCGGCGACGGATTGCGGGATGCCCTGGACCCACGCAAGGTGTTGGCGCGGTGAGGCGCGTGTGGATGCCCGCTTCGAGCGCCGGCTTGGCCGGCGCACTCGACCGGGGGGAGGTTTCGGAGGGGGGCGCAGCCCCCCGCCGACGAAACTACATCGGCGACGGGCTGCGGGATGCCCTGGACCCACGCAAGGTGCTGGCCCGGTGAATCGCGTGGTGCTGGCCCGGTGACCGACACGGACCTCTGCTTCACGCCCGCGACGGAGCTCGTCGCGCTGATCCGCCGCCGCAAAGTCTCGCCGCTCGAGGTGACGCGCGCGGTCCTGGCGCGGATCGAGAGGGTCAACCCTCCGCTCAACGCCTACTGCACCGTCGCGGCGGAGCAGGCGCTCGAGGCGGCGAGGCGGGCGACGGCGGCGCTCCGGCGTGGCGCCTCGCTCGGCCCGCTCCACGGCGTGCCCGTGTCGATCAAGGACCTCACGTCCACGAAGGGCATCCGCACGACGGAGGGCTCGAAGATCTTCGAGCATCGCGTGCCGGACGAGGACGCGGTCGTCGTGGAGCGCCTGAAGGCGGCCGGCGCGATCGTCCTCGGCAAGACCAACACCCCCGAGTTCGGCGCCGGCGCCAACACCTTCAACGCGGTCTTCGGCCCGACGCGCAACCCGTGGAACCCGGCGCTGACCTGCGGCGGCTCGACGGGCGGCGGCGCCGTCGCCCTCGCCACGGGCATGGGCCAGCTCGCCCAGGGCTCCGACCTCGGCGGCTCGCTGCGGCTCCCGGCGGCCTTCTGCGGCGTCGTGGGCTTTCGCACCTCGCCGGGCCTCGTCCCCGTCTGGCCGGCCCCGCTCGCGTGGGACCCCTGGAGCGTCCAGGGCCCGATGGCCCGCACCGTGGCCGACACCGCGCTGATGCTCGCCGCCATCGCGGGTTCCGACCCGCGCGCGCCGATCTCGTATGCGGTGGACACGCGCGCGTTCACCCGGGCCGTGCGCGCGCCGCGGATCAGGGACGCGCGCGTCGCGTGGGGCGGCGACCTCGGCGTGACGCCGGTGGACCGGGAGGTCCTCGAGGTCTGCCACGGCGCGCTCGACGTCTTCAGGAAGCTCGGCTGCCGCGTCGCCGAAGCGCATCCGGACATGACCGGCGTGAAGGAGGTCGTCCTCGTGAGCCGGGGCGCCAGCATGGTGGCGCGCCACGCCGACAAGCTCGCGAAGTGGCGCGGCGTCATGCAGGAGAACCTCGTGAAGAACATCGAGTGCGGTCTCGAGCTGACGGCGTTCGACATCGGCCGGGCCGAGCGGCTCCGGACCGGGCTCTGGGCCCGCGTGCGCGAGTTCCTGGACGGCCACGATTTCATCGTCACGCCCACCGCGGCGGTGCCGCCCTTCCCGGTCGAGACGATCTCCCCGACGGAGATCGACGGGAAGCCGATGGGCAGCTACATCGAGTGGGCGCTCCTGACCTACGCCTTCACGGCCGTGGGCCTTCCCGCGATCTCGATCCCGTGCGGCTTCACGAAGGCGGGGCTGCCGGTCGGGCTCCAGATCGCCGGTCGCTGGCGCGACGAGGCGGGCGTCCTCCGCGCCGCCGCGGCGTTCGAGGCCGCGCGGCCCTGGGCCCACCTCCGGCCCGCGGTCTAGTCGGGCACGCGCTCTGGCGCGTGAGGGAAGCGCGCGCGCACGACCGTTCCCCGCCCGGGCGTCGAGTCGAGCTCGAAGCGGCCTCCCGCCAGCGTCACACGCTCTTCCATCCCGAGGATCCCGAAGCTGCCGTCGAGCGGGGCGCTTCGCCGGGTCTTCGGCGCGTCGAAGCCCACGCCGTCGTCCTCGATCGCCAGCAGGATGTCGCCTCCGTCGAGCGCGAGCTCGACCGTCACGCGCCGCGCCCGCGCGTGGCGGACGACGTTGGCCATCGCCTCCTGGACGACGCGGAAGCACGCCGTCTCGACCTCCGCGGGCACGCCGGTGCGGCCGATCCCGTCCAGGATCTCGGCCGTGAGCCCGGCGCGCTGCGCCTGCTTGTCCACGTACCACCGTACCGCGGGGACCAGCCCGAAATCGTCGAGCAGCGACGGGCGCAGATCGAGCGCCAGGCTCCGCGCCTGCTGCACGAGGTGGTCCACGATGCCGATGCTCTCCTCCAGGAAGGTGCCGTGATCGGCGCCCGTCGGGCGCGCCTTCATGCGCTCGAGGTTCAGCTTGAGGGCGCCGAGCGCCTGGCCCATCTCGTCATGAAGCTCCCGCGCGAGGCGGCGCCGCTCGGTCTCCTGGAGATCGACGAGTTTCCGCGACATCCGACGCAGGTCCGCCTCCGCGCGCTTGCGCTCGCTGATGTCCTGGGTCAGCGCGATGAAGCTCCTGGGACGGCCGCGCGCGTCGCGCACCAGCGAGACGCTGTTCTGGACCCACACGACCGCGCCGTCGGACTTCAGGTAGCGCTTCTCGTGGACGAACCCGGGAATCTCGCCGGCCAGGGTCCGGCGGATGAGCCGCGCGTTCGCCTCCCGATCGTCGGGATGCGTGAGCGACGGGAAGCCGGCGGCGCGGAGCTCGTGCTCCGAGCGGCCGAGGATCTCGCAGTAGGCGCGATTCACCTGGAGCAGGTGCCCCTCCGGCGTCGTGAGCGCCATCCCGATCGCGGCGTCGGCGAAGGCCGTGCGGAATCGCTCCTCGCTCTCCCGGAGGGCGGCGGCGCGCGCCTCGGCCGTCGCCAGGTACGTGACGAGGATCGCCGTGACCGCGAGCCCGAGGGCGAGCGCGGCCCAGTCGAGCCCGCCGCGACGCTCGGCGACGTACGCCGGCGTCGGCGCGAAGGCGAGCGACCAGCGCCGTCCGGCGACGTCGAGCGTGGTGCTCCAGCCGAGCCGCGGCTCGTCGGTCGTCCGAGCCGCCGGGGAGCCGAGCTCGAACAGGAGGTCGGCGGGGCGCTCGGTCTCGTCGGCGACCCGGAGCACGAGGCCGGCGGTGTCCAGGCCCTCGAGCGACGCGGTCACCATGTCGCCGATCCGGAAGACGCCGACCGCGAAGCCCGCGACGTCGGCGGCGGGGGGCGCCGCGGCCTCGCGCGCGGCGTCGCGGCGGTACGTGGGCATGAGGATGAGGAACCCGAACTGCTGCCCGGGCTCCTGGACGAGCCGGATCTTCGCCGTCGCCGCGGGCGCGCCCGTGCGCCGCGCCCGCTCGACGGCCTCGCGCCGCACGCGATCGGACAGGATGTCGAAGCCGAGCGCCGCCTCGTTGCCGCGGCGGGGCTCGATGAACCGCACCGGCACGTACTCGGCCCGCGCCCCGGCCCTCACCAGCCGGCGGTCGGGGCCGAGCTCCGTGACCGCGAAGCCGGCGCCGGCGTCGCGCCGCCCCGCCGCCTCGTACGCCGCCCGCTCACCCGCACCGACGCGCGGGTTCCACGAGAGCGCCTGGACGTTCGAGTTCCGGCGCAGCGAGCCCTGGACGAAGCTCCGGAAGGCGCGCGCGTCCACCTCGGGGGAGACTTCGACGAGCGCCCGGATCGCGTAGAGGACCTCGAGGTCGCTGGCGAGCCCCTTCTCGACGGCCGCGGCGAGGCCCCGGGCGCGCCGCTCGAACTC
>DATFVL010000269.1 GCA_035260325.1 Candidatus Methylomirabilota bacterium
TACAAGGTCTTGCTAGACTCGTCCATGGCTGACCTCCACGTTCGTTCTGTGCCTCGAGCACAGGGCGGCTCTGGCCCCGCAAGGCTAACCCGCGTTGAGCGCTGGAGGTCAGCCTCACTTCGCGGAAGTCATACTGTCTAGCGGCGCCGGCGGAGCGACGCCAGCTCGCGCTCGAGCTCCTCGAGACGCCTCACCAGCGCGTCGCGCTCGGCGGAGAGCGCGGTGAGCTGCCGGTCGCGCAGCGCGTAGCGCTGGTCCTGCTGGGCGAGCTTCGTCTGGAGCTCCGCCTCCCGCTTGTAGAGCTCCTTCAACTCCTGCTCGAGCCCGGCCACCTTGTGCTTCGCGGGCAGGTAGCCGACGAACAGGATGTAGAGGAGGAGCATGGCGAGCAGCACGCTCGCCCCGACGAGCATCCACGGGAGCTTCGCACGCGGGCGATCGGCCACGGGCTCGGATTCTAACAGATTAGTTTGCTATCATCCGAGCCGTGGAGCTGCGACAGTTCTTCGACCGCGCGCTCGGGGCGAGCTTCCGCGACCTGGCGCTCGGCGACGATCCGGCGTCGCCCTACCTCGCGGACCTCCTCACACGCTTCGCGCGCACCGAGAACCTCTTCCCACCGGGCGTCGCGGCCCCGCGGCTCGAGACCGTCGTGGACCTGCTGCTCGAGGCGCAGGCGGTCTGGCGCGAGGACACGGTCTGGTGGCAGCCCGAGCGCGAGGTCGCGGTGCGGCGGCACATCGGCGACTTCACGCTCTTCATGACCGGGCTCTTCCGCGAGCGCGTGGACCGGACGGCGTCCGCCTTGTTCTACATCAGCCAGGGCAAGCGCGCTTACCAGTTCGTCTCCGAGCACGACCGCGCGAGCTCGCGCGGCGGCCCGTCGGCGCCGCTCTTCCGGCGGCTCGCCGACCGCTTCGAGCGCTACGCCGCCGTCCTCGAGTACGCGCGCAAGGTCCATTTCTACGATCCGCCGCAGCACCCGTTCTTCCGTCTGACCTTCGGATGACCGCGCCCGCGCTCGACGTGGAGCGCCTGCGCGGCCTCGACGAGGACGCGCTCGACGCGGCCCTCCGGGAGTTCGCCAACGCCCACGGCGCGCAGGCCCTGCCCGCCCTCGGCGCCCTCGCGGCGGACGGCGCGCGGGGCCTCAAGCGGGCCGCGAAGCGCGCCCTCTACCGACTCGCCCAGCGCGGTGTCGCCGCGCCGCCCCGCCCGGCGCCCCGGCCCGTCGTCGAGTCCGGGCCCGAGCGCGCCACGCGCGCCTGGCTCTCGGGCATCGACGGCAGCGGCTCCCGCGCCGCGTGGGTGCTCTTCGAGCGCGGCCTCGGCGGCACGCACCTCTGCTCGCTGATCGTCAACGACACCGTCGGGATCGTGGACGCGGCGGGCGGCGACATCACGAAGAAGCGCCTCGAGAGCGAGCTCGAGGCGCTCCGCGCCTCGCAGAAGCTCCCCTGGGTGGAGACCGACCCGGCGCGCGCGCTCGCGCTCGTCGCCGAGGCGCAGGCGCTCCATCGCGCCACGGGCACGGCGCCGCCGGCCGCGTTCGCGCGCTGGCGGCGCCTGTTCGAGCACGCGAGCGTGCCCGCGCCGGCGCCCCCGCCCGCGCCCGCCGACCCGGCGCTCGTCGAGCGCGGCGCCGAGCTGCTCGAGCTGCCGGAGACGGCGGGCTGGTTCCTCGATCCCGAGGCCGTGCAGGCCGACGCGGTCGACCTCCTCGCGGCCCGCGAGAGCCGCCTCGTCGTCTCCGACCAGATCAAGGCCGAGCGTCAGACGGCGATCGTGGACCGCGTCGTCGAGCGCGAGCTCGACGCCGAGGCGCGCCGGCGCTGGGCGCGTCGGCTCGACGAGATGGCGTGGATCTTCGAGGCGACCGAGCGTTCCGAGCTCGGCGCGCTCGCCCACGCCGCCGCGTGGGCCCTCGCCGACCCGGCCTCCGATCCCCGCCGACAGCCGTTCGCGCGCGGCCTCGCGCAGCGCGCGCTCGAGCTCGCGGGCGAGGTCGCCTCGGGGAGGATCTCGGCGGCCGACGTGAGCCGGAAACCCGGGGCGTGATCACCGACGTCCCGGGCATCACCGTCGGCCACGCGACCGATCTCACGGCGCTCACCGGCGTCACCGTCGTCCTCGCCGCGCGCCCCGCGACGTGCGGTGTCGAGCTGCGCGGCGGGGCCAACGACGTCGCCGGCCTGGACTTCCTCGATCCGCGCCACCTCGTGCCGACGGTCAACGGGGTCGTCCTCGGCGGGGGCAGCCGCTTCGGCGAGGAGGCGATCGCGGGCGTCATGCGCTGGCTCGAGGCGCGCGGCGCCGGCTTCGCCGCCGGGACGGCCGTCGTCCCGCACGTGCCCGGCGCGTTCCTCTTCGACCTCAACGTGGGCGATGGGCGCGTCCGCCCCACGCGCGAGATGGGGTACGAGGCGGCGGCGCGCGCGGCGGGCGGCCCGGTCGCCGAGGGGAACGTGGGCGCGGGCGCCGGCGCGAGCGTCGGCAAGCTCCACGGCATCGAGCGCGCGATGCGCGGCGGCGTCGGGAGCGCGAGCGCGCGCGTGGCCGACGTCGTCGTGGGCGCGCTCGTCGCGGTCAACGCCGTCGGCGACGTGCGCGACCCGGACACCGGCGCGCTCGTCGCCGGCACGCGGGACGCGCCCGGCGGCCGCCGGCTCATCGACACGGCGCGGGCGCTCCGCGCCGGCGGCGCGCTCGGCCGCTTCGCGACCCCCGCGCCGGCGCCCGCCGCGCCGCACACGACGATCGGCGTCGTCGCGACCAACGCGCGGCTCACGCGGACCGAGGCCGGCAAGCTCGCCTCGCTCGCGATGCTCGGCTTCGCGCAGGCGCTCTCGCCGCCCCACACCGCGTTCGACGGCGACACCCTCTTCGCCCTCTCCGTCGGCGATCTGCCGGCGGACCTGACCCGCCTCGGCCTCGCCGCCGCCGACGCCGTCGCCCGGGCGATCTGCCGCGGCGTGCGCGCGGCGACGTCCCTTCCCCACCTGCCCGCCGCTCGCGACCTCTAGTCTCCGACCTGCACCATCCCCGGTGCACTTGCACCACGCTGGTGCACCGCGCGTGCTCACCGGTGGCCCGGCGCCTCCCGAGGACGCATGCTATCACCCACTTGCGGCAACCCCGCCCGTCGCCGCCGTTGGCGTCCCGATTGCTCAGGGGACGAGATCACCTCGCGGCGCCCGCTGGTCGCTCCCGTGATGGCCGCGCGGATCTGACCAGTCCGGCGAGGATGCATCGCAACCCATGGCGCACCACCCGGGGAGGGGCTGTGGACTTCAGGAAGATGCTCAACGAGCTGGAGCAGCTGGGGCAGCCCGTGAAGGTCGCGCTGCCGGTGATCGGCGTGGTCGACGTGACGATCCGCTGCATCACCGACGACGTCGTCATGCTCGAGCGGGCGGCGCCCGCGCAGAAGTTCTTCCTCCACTACACCTCGGTCGTCGTGGTGACGTGACATGAGGGCGCAGAGGGAGACGGCATGACGAACATTCCGGCGGCCATCGTCCAGATGATCGACACCATCTACGCCAGGGCGTTCGGCTTCGCGACGGCGCTGGCGGCGGTCGGCGTCATCAGCATGGCGTTCCTTCAAACGATCAAGGACGTGCTCCCCGTGCGCCGCTGGTTCCAGGCGTGGTGGGTCGGCGGCTGGCTGACCGAGCAGGCGGCGGGGACGCCGGCGCTCGCCACCGGCGCCGTGAACGTCGCCGCGGCGCAGACGGACCTCGTCAGGCTGGCGACATCCGGCGATCGTGCCGCGCTCTACGATCTCGCGATCGAGCAGGTGACGGCCCAGATGAACGCGGCCGCCCAGATGGTGCTCGACTTCCCCTGGCGGCACGAGCACCTCTTCCGCTGCCTCGCCGCCCAGGCCGACGCCGAGGACCTCCGCCGGCTCCTCGACGCGCGCCCGCCCGACCGCGGACCCCGCCGCGAGCTCAGCGCCGAAGACAAGTCGGCCCTCATCGACGCGCGCAACCGCGTGACGCACCAGGTGCAGCGGAGCCTCGACGGCCTCATGATCTCGGCGGGCTTCCGGTGGAAGCTCTGCCTCCAGCTCGCCTCGTTCGTGGTGAGCGCGCTCATCGTCTGGGCCGGCCTCATGCTCTTCGTCCGCGAGCCGATCGAGGTGTTCGTCCGCCACCTACCGCTCTACGTCGCGCTCGCGCTGCTCGGCGGCTTCCTCGCGCCGGTCGCACGCGACCTCGTGGCCGCGCTCCAGCAGGTCCGGAAGTAACGCGTGGCCGCCTGGAACGAGCTGACGCTCCGGGAGCGCCCGGTGGGAGGGGCCGTCGGCGACGCGGTCCATGAGCTCACGCCGCCCTTCCCCCAAGGGCGGCGGCGCGTCGTCCTGCTGATCCACGGCTACAACAACACGGAAGCCGCGGCGCGACGGAGCTACGACAAGTTCACCGACGACCTCGGCGCGCTCGGCCCGAGCGCCGGCGCGGTCCTCGCCGACATCGGCAAGCTCTACTGGCCCGGCGACGCCGACCTCGGCCCCCTCTCGTTCCTCAGCTATCCGTTCGAGATCGCGCCCGCGGAGGAATCAGCGGAGAAGCTCGCCATGTACGTCCGGACCCTCGCGGGTCCCGGGGGAACGCCCACGGAGCTCTACTTCGTCTGCCATTCCCTCGGCAATCGCGTGGTCCTCGAGCTGCTCGACCGCCTCGCGAGCGAGCCCGCCCCGCTCGGCCACGTCGCCGCCGCCGTTCTCATGGCGGCCGCGGTCCCCGTCGGCATGGTCGGGGACGACGGCGAGCTGCTGCCGGGCGCCACGCTCCCCGGCAGGACCCTCGCCCTCTACTCGCGCGACGACAACGTCCTCCACTGGGCGTTCCCCATCGGCGAGACCGCCGCCGGCGAAGGCTTCTTCCCCACCGCCGTCGGCCGCTTCGGCCAGCCGCCCGGCCTCTGGGCCGAGCGTGAGGAGCTCGCGGGCAACGACCACGGCGACTACTGGGGCGACCCGCGCGCGGCCGTACGCGTCGCGCGCCTGCTCGGCGCCGCGGTCCCGCGGGAGATCGGGCCGGCGGCGATCGCGGGGTGGCAGCTGCCGGCGGCGCCGGAGGTGGCGCCGCGAGAGATCGCCGCGCGGGAGCTGCAGGCGTGACCGCGTACCACTACACAAGCGACCTTGGCGAAAACGTCACCCCGCTCAAACACGACTTAGGTCATGAGCCAAAGTAGGCGTCGATCCACATTTGAAGCGTCCGATCGTGTACATCAGGATCGCCAATAATAATTGACCGAAGTTCCTTCCGATACCGAGTTTTGAGGATTTCACGATCCAGCGGTGCCACCTTTGCTATGTGAGCAACGTCCTCTCGATCCACCGGGCTGTTTCGAGCGAGCTTGGATAACGCGAGGTCGTGAGCTTCAAGTTCGAATAGCCGGAGCTTCTCGAAGCGACCCAGGAAGAGCTCGATCAGGCGCTCATCATACGCTTCCGGCAGGCTGGCCACCCCAACGTGCTGAAAGTACAAGTGATACTTCTTCGCCAACGGCGACTCCGGCCCTGCAGTTCTCTGAAGAACTTCCATTGCATGGTGGGGAATGATCTCGACGTAGTCGAGGTCGCCTGTCGGCCGAGGAAGATGATAACGGACCGCAACGACGAATCCGCCGAGGCAATGGAGTTGCACGGGGTTCGGAAGTAGCCCGTCCACCGCTGCAAGGAACTCACCCCAGGGCTGAGGCAGCTCAGGCGAAGCGGAGGGCATCAGCCGTCCAGTCGCTCAGGACGTTCCACCGCCTAGCTTCCGGTGACCTGTGTTCCGTCAGCCATCTCTGCTCCGCCTCGGGCAGCGATACCTTACACAACGTGTCCTCACGAGCAAGACGGCTTCGTTCGAGCACCGCCTCGAACTCCTCCAGTGTTCGGGCCCGAGGCTGATCTCCTGCACGCTCGGCGAGTCGGCGCGCCAAGGTGACGACAAAGCCAAGACGATTCTGAAGGTCTCGGAGCTTTGCTTGGCGTACCACCCAATTTTGGTCCAGAGGCCAAAACGTCAGCACGAGCCAGGGGAGGGCCTCCACGAGACGAGACTCCAGATCTTCCTGAGCCAGAGCGGTAAGGAGGACCTCGCCAGGGTTCTTGAGCTTCCAATGACGGGGGCGCAGATACGCGAGTCCTGGATACCCCAATGCAGCAAGATCACCGGCCAGAGTTTCAGAAGCCGTTCGGTTGTTCACGACGTTCAATTCCGAGGGGGGCAGCGCGGTCGGAGCGAGACCGTAGACCCTCGTCGCACGCCGAACGAGTTCAGGCGTCAAGCGGCGGACACCGCCCTCAAGCATCGCCAGATAGGACTGCGACACCTTGAGGCGCCTCGCAGCCTCTACCTGACTCACGCCTTTGGCCAGCCGCGCAGTCTTTAGATTCGTAAAGTCCATCACGCATGAATATTATCACAATATTTGTGATAATCAATATCAGTTGCGCCCCCGGCCTAACCCCTCGCCCACCCCAGCACCGCGTACGCCATCAGCGCGACGACCAGCCAGAGCCCCCGGCGCACGCGCGCGGCCTGCTCGGGCGTGAGCGGGCTCAGCACGACCGGCCGCAGGCGCCGCGCGAGGAGCGCGCCACCGACGGCGCCGCCGATGTGGGCGCCGTTGTCGATGTAGGGGTCCATGAGGCCGCCCGCGATGGTGAAGAGCGCCCAGATCAGGAGCACGAAGCCGATCCGGCGGTCGCGCATGAGGAGCCGTTCGCGGTGCGTGCGGAACAGTACGATCGCGGCACCCTGGAGGCCGAAGATGGCGCCCGAGGCGCCGACCGACGGGCCCGCGCTCGTCACGAGGCTCAGCGCCGAGCCCGCCAGGCCGCTCAGCACGTAGAGCACGACGAACTGGCCCGGACCGAACGCGTGCTCGCACACCATCCCGAGGATGAAGAGCGCGATCGAGTTGCCGACGAGGTGCTCGACGCCGCCGTGGAGGAAGGGCGCGCTCAGCATGCGCCAGTACTCGCCGGCGGCGACGCGCTCCCGCACGAGCGCGCCCATCGCGACGATCGCCTCGCGCGACTGGAGCGCGCCGAGCCGCAGCTCCACGGCGAAGACGAGGACGAGCACGGCGATGATGACGCCGGTGACGGGCGGGAAACGGCGCATGCGTCGCTCGAAGTCGATGCGGCGCGAGAGCAGCATCTCCGGCGTGATGCGGAGCGGCTGCTCGGACGCGTCGGTCACCGGCGCTCCCCCGTGTCGAGCATGACCCCGAGTGCCAGCGCGATCCGCCGATCGAAGGTGCGCTCCGGGTCCTCACGCAGGTCCAGGACGTAGCGGTCGAGCAGCGTGAACTTCCGATTGAACTGGCCGAACACGTCCTCGTCCGCGCCGCGCACCAGGAGGAAGTTCGTCCGGAGGAACCCGAAGAAGACGCCGAGCATCCGGCGGAGGAGCGAGAGGACGAGCGAGTCCTCGATCGCCATGCCGAGCGGCTGGCCCGCCGGCGTCTCCACGTACCAGCGCTTGCGCACGACGCTGTGCGGGTAGGTCTTGCGCAGGCGCGCGAGCGGCTCGCCGGTCTTCGCGAGCAGCACGGTGTAGGTGCGCGAGAAGAAGGCGAGGCGCTGGTCCTGCAGCACGCGCAGCAGCACGTCGCGCCGCGAGTCGTCGCGGAAGACGGTCACGTGGCGGCGGGGGCGCGCCGACATGGACACGACGACGAAGGTGAAGATGACGGGGATCCAGGCGAGGAGCAGGACGACCGGCCCGAGGAGCCCCGCCGCGCGCGCGGCGTTCACCATCCACGCGAGCACGACGAGCGCGGCGAGGGCGCCGAGGACGTACGCGAAGAGCGTCCGCACGGGAAAGGTCGGCCGCTCGATGTAGAGGACCGGCGTGCCGTCCTCGGCCCACACCTCGTACTTCGTCCGGATGGTGAAGACGCGCTCGCGCAGCAGGAACACGTCGCGGTCGAAGGCGGGATCGACGTCGGGCGCGGGCGGCCGCGGCGCGCCGGGGGCGTGGCCCGCGCGCAGGCGGTGACCGCACACGGGGCATTCGAGGAGCCGGCCGGCGTACTCGGGCCGGAGCTCGTACACCTCCCCGCAGGGGCAGGCGACGACGATGCCGGCGGTCGTCAGGGCTCGTCGAGCGGCCGGTGCCGGGCGCGCTTCATACGGCGACGGGGAACGAGCTGAGGACGCGGAAGCGGGCGCGGCGGGCGCGCACCGGCTTGCCGGCGACGCGAAGATTCGGGAAGCGCGCCACGAGCCGGCCGATCGCCACGCGCCCCTCCATGCGCGCGAGCCACATCCCCGCGCAGGCGTGGATGCCCGTGATGAACGCGAGGTGTTTGTTCGGCGTGCGGCCGAGGTCGAGGCGATCCGGGTCGGGGAACTGCGCCGGATCGCGGTTCGCCGCGCCGATCCCGAGCGTGACGAGGGTCCCCTCGGGCATCGGGACCCCGCCCACGACGGCGTCGCGGACGGCGCGCCGGTTACCGAGCTGATTCGGGCTCTGGTAGCGCAGGAACTCCTCGACGGCGCTGCCGATGAGCGCGGGCTCGGCGGCAAGCCGCGCTCGCTCGCCCGGATGCTCGACCAGGCTGAGGACCGCGTTGCCGATCAGGTTGGTCGTCGTCTCGTGGCCGGCGTTCAGGAGGAAGATGCACTGGTGGAGGAGCTCGATCTCGGTGAGCCGGTCGCCCGCGTCCTCCGCGGCCAGGAGCGCGGACAGAATCTCGCCCGGATCGGTGCTCGGCCGCCGGCGGCGGTCGGCGATGAGCCGGCGCAGGTAGTCCTTGAACTCCTCGACGGCCTGATTACCCGCGGCGAGCCGATCGGCTCCCGGAAGGGGCTCGAGAGCGCCCAGGATCGCGAGCGACCAGCCCCGGAGCGGCCCGCGCTCCTCCTGCGGCACGCCGAGCATGTCGCCGATGAGCTGGACGGGCAGCGCGGCCGCGAAGTCGTCCACGACGTCCATGCCGCCCCGGGCCGCGGCGCGGTCGAGCAGCGCGTCCACGAAGCGGACGACACGGGGCTCGAGCGCCGCGAGCGCCTTCGGCGTGAACGCCGGCGCGAAGAGTTTGCGGATGCGCGTGTGGTCGGGCGGGTCGCGGAAGACCACGCTCGTCGTGTGGTGCTCGTAGAGCGGGGTCGCGCCGAACTTCGGCCGGAACTCGACCTGCTTGTCGGAGCTCCACGCGTGATGATCCTGGTAGACCGCGACGACGTCGTCGTAGCGCGTGAGGAAGTACGAGCCGTCGGGGCCGCGGTGCACGGGATCCCAGCGGCGCAGGCGCGCGTAGTAGGGGAACGGGTCCTCGTAGTACTCGTCGGGCAGCTCGCGCAGGTCGAACGCGAGCGCCGCCGCGCGCGCCGCGTCCTCGAAGAGGACGCCGGCCGACGTCACTCGCGCTCCGGATATTTCGGCCGGAGCTCGTCGCGCGCGTCCGCGTGACGCTCGGCCAGCGCGCGGACCTCCGCGAGCCGGTCGGGCCGGTGGACGAAGCGCGGGTCGGTGGTGTACGCGTCCCAGGCCTTCATGTAGTCGGGCCGCGAGAGCGAGAGCGCGAACTCCGAGATCTCGGTCGGGTTCGCGAGGTCGGCCATGATCCCGACCTCGTTGTGCACGCCCGGGTTCCGCCCGTCGAGGAACGCTTTCAACGAGGCCGGCTTCGGCCCGTGCGGCAGGCCGACGGGATGGAGCGTCACCATGCCCTCGCGGACCACGCCGCCGCCGCTGAAGAAGTCGCCGAAGTGGTAGCCGAGCGTCTCCAGGTAGTCGAGGTTCTTGTGGAAGAACGGCAGCCACATCCCTTCCTTCTCGACCGAGCGGACCGTGAAGATGCAGATGTAGCAGCCCGGGAGCCTGAAGATCGTGTGGCCCGAGGGCGGAACGTGCGAGCGGTCGGCGACGAGCGGGCGCACGTCCTCCACCGCGAAGCGGTAAGGCAGGTAGTCACCGCGCCAGCCCACGACGTCGAACGGGTGCGTCGGGTGCACGCGCCGCGTATACACCTCGGCGACTTTCGAGATGATCTCGAACCGTCCGGATTCGTTTCGCGTGTCGAGCGTCCGAGGGTACTTGTAATCGCTCCGGCTGTGCGTGATGAACTGGCCCGTCGTCGGCGCCTCGGACTTCTCCGGGTCGCCGGCGAACGACTCGTAGACCCAGTAGTACTGCGGGCCCGCGGCCAGCTCGAACCGGTGGGTGATCCCCTTCGGGACGATCAGGAAGTCGCCCTTCTTGAACTCGATGGGGCCGAACATCGTCTCGAGCGTGCCGCCGCCCTGGTGGACGAAGAACACGAGGGTCGCGCCATGGTGCTCGAAGAAGTAGTCCATGGGCACGCGCGGCGCGGTGACGTGCATCGCCACCGTCGCGTTCGCGACGAGCCGCGCCATCCCGCGATAGACGTCGCGCGGCGCGTCCGGCGCCATGACGTTCAGGAGGTGGTGCGTGCCGCCGATGGGCCGGAGCGGCGAGTCCCACCGGGGCGCCCACGCGCGGCCGTCGAGCACGCGCGTTTCGTCCGCGAGCCAGTTGGTCGGCGGGTAGA
>DATFVL010000270.1 GCA_035260325.1 Candidatus Methylomirabilota bacterium
CGCTCGGGCCCAGGAGCTGGCGGCGGCCGAGCGCCCGCACCCCGGCCGCGACGACGAAGAGGAACATTCCCGCCGTCAGGCCGACCATCGGCACGATCGCCCACCACGACACCCGGAAGCCCAGCTCGGGCGCGTCGAAGACCATCAGCGAGCCGAGCGCCATCGAGATTATGCCTCCCATCGCGAGGATGCCGTGGCTGACGATCTTGATCTCGGCGATCAGGAGCACGATCCCGAAGACGATCAGCAGCACCCCCGCGTAGTTGATCGGCAGGCTCTGGAACGCGAAGAACGCGAGGATGAGCGAGATGCCGCCGATCACGCCCGGCAGCACGACGCCCGGGTTCGAGAGCTCGAAGAAGAGCCCGAGCATGCCGAGCATCATGAGCACGTAGGCGACGTTCGGGTCGGTGATCACGTTCAGGAGGCGGTCGCGGAACCCGATCTCGATCTCCTTCACCGGGGCGCCCCGCGTCTCCAGCGTGACGGTGCGCTTGGGCAGCTTCACGACGCGGCCGTCCACCTTCTCGAGCAGGTCGGGGATCGAGTCGGCGACGAGGTCGACGACCTTCAGCTTCACGGCCTCGCGCTCGGTGATCGCAACGGCCTGGCGCACGGCCTTCTCCGCCCAGTCCGCGTTCCGGCCGCGCTCGAGCGCGACCGTGCGGATGAAGGCCGCGGCGTCGTTCTCCGCCTTCTTCAGCATCGTCTTGTCGCCGCCGCCGCTGGCGAAGACCGGGGTCGCGGCGCCGATGTTGGTCGCCGGCGCCATCGCCGCCACGTGGGCCGCCACCGTGATGAAGACGCCCGCGGACGCGGCGCGCGCGCCCGTCGGCGCGACGTAGATGATCACGGGCACGTCGGCGGCGAGGATGCGCTGGACGATCGCGCGCATGGAGCGCTCGAGCCCGCCGGGGGTGTCGAGCTGGATCACGAGCGCCTGCGCGCGCTCGGCCTGGGCGCGGTCGATCGCGAGCCCGACGAGCCGGAGCGTCACGGGGCTGATGACGCCCTCGATCTCGATCTTGGCCACGGGCGCGGGCGCCGCGCCGGCGAGGGCCGGCGTCAGCAGGAGCGCCAGGAGCAGGCCGGCGAGGGCGCTCATCGTTCGCGCGCGAGGACGCTCACGAGCTCGAACATGAGGTTCGCCGCGAGCAGCGACGTGATCTGCCCGGGCCCGTCGTACGGCGGCGAGACCTCCACGACGTCGGCGCCGACGAGGGCCTGGCCCACCAGGGCGCGCACGAGCACGAGCGCCTCGTACGACGTGAGCCCGCCGACCTCGGGCGTGCCGGTCGCCGGCGCGTACGCCGGGTCCACGGCGTCGATGTCGAACGAGCAGTAGACCGGCCCGCCGCGCAGCCGGACGAGCCGCTCGGCGACCCACGCGGTTCCCTGCTCCTTCACGGTCTCGATCCGGACGACCTCGATGCCGTGGCGGTCGTGGAAGGCGAAGTCCTCGGCGCCGTAGAGCGGGCCGCGGATGCCGATCTGGATCATGCGCCCCGGATCCACGAGCCCCTCCTCGACCGCGCGGCGGAACGGCGTCCCGTGGAAGAACTTGGAGCCGAAGTACTCGTCCCAGGTGTCCGGATGGGCGTCGAAGTGGACGATGCCGAGCCGGCCGTGACGGCGCGCGAGCGCCCTGAGAATCGGCAGCGTCACGGAGTGGTCCCCGCCGACGGAGACCGGCACGGCGCCGCGGGACGTGAGCTCGCCGATCCGCTGCTCGATCGCGGCGTAGGTGCGCTCGATCGAGATGGGCACGACGTCCACGTCGCCGCAGTCGGCGACGCGGAGCTTCTCGAACGGGTGGACCTTCAGCACGGGGTTCCAGGGGCGGATCAGCGACGACTGCTCGCGGACGGCGCGCGGACCGAACCGCGCGCCCGTCCGGTACGAGGTGCCGCCGTCGTACGGGATGCCGACCAGCGCGACGTCGAGGTTCTCGGCGGTCTGCGCGAGGGGCAGCAGCATGAAGGTCGCGACCTGGCCGAACCGGGGGGACACGAAGGCGTCGCGAGGTCCGAGGCGATCCACGGTGGGCGGGCCTAGAGCGCGGTCCGGAGGCCCGCGACGGCCGCGCAAAGGCGCCGGACTTCCTCGGGGGAGTTGAAGACCGAGAAGCTCGCGCGCGAGGTGCCGACGACGCCGAGGCGGCGCATGAGGGGCATGGCGCAGTGGTGACCGGCCCTCACCGCGATCCCCTCGACATCGAGGAGCGCCGCGACGTCGTGGGGATGGAGGCCGTCGACGGCGAACGCGACCACCGCACCGCGGTCCTCCCCGCTCGGCGGCCCGAAGACTCTCACGCCCGGGATCGCGGCCAGACCCTCCAGGGACGGGTGAGCGAGCGCCTTCTCGTGCTCGGCCACGCGCTCCATGCCGAGCTTCTCCAGGTACTCGATGGCCGCCGTGAGCCCCACGGCCTCGGCGATGGATGGCGTGCCCGGCTCAAAGCGCCACGGCAGGTCGTTCCACCGGGCGCGGTCGATCCAGACCTCCTTGATCATCTCGCTCCCGCCCCGCGTGGGCTCGAGGCGCTCCCAGCGCTCGAGGCGGCCGTAGAGCACGCCGATGCCTGTCGGCCCCAGCATCTTGTGGGGTGAGAATGCGTAAAAGTCACAGCCGAGCGAGGACATATCGAGCGGGAGGTGAGGCGCGGCTTGAGCGCCGTCCACGACGCTGATCGCCCCGACCCGGCGCGCGCGCCGGACGATCTCGGCGACCGGGTTGATCGTGCCGAGGACGTTCGAGACGTGGGCGAAGGCGACGACGCGGGTTCGCGCCGTGAGCAGGCGGTCGAGCGCGTCGAGGTCGAGGAGCCCTTCGTCCGTCACCGGTACCGCGGCGAGCCTCAAGCCCTGGCGCTGCGCGGCCATCTGCCACGGGACCAGGTTCGAGTGGTGCTCCATCTCCGTGACGAGTACCTCGTCCCCCGGCGCGAGCGGCCGGCAGAGGGCGTCGGCCAGCAGGCTGAGCCCGTCGGTCGTCCCGCGCGTCAGCACGATCTCCTCGCGACGCGCGGCACCGATGAAGCGCTGGACGCGGTCGCGCGCGGCCTCGTAGAGCTCGGTGGCCTCCTCGCCGAGGGTGTGGATCGAGCGGTGGACGTTGGCGTGGCTCCGCTCGTAGTACTGGGTCATCGCCTCGATGACGCTCCGGGGCTTCTGGCTCGAGGCGGCCGAGTCGAGGTAGACGAGCGGGTGGCCGTTGATCGTCCGCGAGAGGATCGGAAAGTCGGGCCGCGTCAGCTCGTCGAGCGTCATGCCCCGTTCCTCCGGGCGAGAGCCATGGCGAGCACGGAGAGCGGCAGCGTCACGCAGCGCATCCGCGTCGGGCGGATGTCCGCCTGGAGCACGGCCAGGACGTCGGCCGCCTCGAGGCCGAGCGCCTCGGCGACGGGACGGCCCGCGACCAGCTCTGCCGTGACGTCGGCGGACGCGGCGCAGATGGCGCACGAGTCCGCCGCGAAGCGCGCGTCGGCCACGCGGCTGCCGGCGAGGCTCAGCATGAGCCGCACGCGGTCGCCGCACAGCGGATTGACGTCCTCGGCGACGGCGTTCGCGCCGGGCAGCTCGCCGCGGAACTTCGGCCGCCGCCAGCGCTCGCGGATCACGTCGCTGTAGGGCCCCGCCTGCACCGCGCTCATTCGAGCTCGCCCCGCGCCGTGTTGGCGCGATACGGCGAGAAGCGGTAGGCCATGTCGCGCGAGAGCAGGCCGCCGTGGCCGAGCCCCGCGAGCGTCCGGTTGTCGATCGCCTCGCCGGCGAGGATGCGCGGCAACAGGAGATCGAACGTCGTCGCCTGCGAGAACATCCCGCAGGTCGGCATCCCGAGCACGGGCCTGCCCTCCCAGAAGGCGAGCCAGAGGAGGCTGCCCGGGTGCGCGGGCGCGCCGTGACGCTCCATCCTGGCACCCAGCAGGGTGAGCCCGCCGAAGACCGGGTCGAGCGGGTCGAGCGCGCTCGCGCCGGCGACGATCAGCACCCGGGCACCCGCCTTGGCGAGCGCCCCGAGCTCGTCCGCCACCATGCGCGCCGAGCCCGTCGCGTAGCGCACGGGCAGGAGCGTGCTCCCGAACCACTCGAGTTTCTGGGTGAGCGCGGCCTCGAAGCGGGCGCGCTGCTTGTCGTCGAGCCGCTGCTGGGCGAGGGCGCCGACCGTCACGCTCCTGAAGCCCTCGACCACGACGAGCCCGCCCGCCGCGCGGGCCGCCCGCTCGACGGCGCGCAGCGTCTCGTCCGGAATCACGAGCGGCGTGACCTTGCACTTGGCGACCGTCTCCCCGGGCTCCACGGGCTGCAGGTCGAACAGCGTGAAGACGGAGACGCCCTCGAGCGCGTTCACGTCCGCGAGCGCGGCGTGGCGGATCCGGAGGAGGCCGCGCCGCGTCGCCGTGAGGGTCCACTGGCCGCCCGTGTAGCCCTTCACCTCGACGCCGTCGCCGACGACGCTGGCGGCCAGGCGCCCCCCGGCCTCCTCCTCGTGGAGGTCGCCGGCCTCGAGGGCGAGCAGATGAATCTCCTGCCAGGGCGCCGCGAGCACCGCCTTGGCGCTCTCCGCCGTCAGCCGCGCGCCCTTGTCCACGGCGACCTTCCCGGCGGCGTCGCGGACGTCGTGGCAGAGTACCTTGCCCACGAGCGCCTCGACGCTCGCGGCCTCGCGGCGCTGGGCGATGGCCTTCATGTCCGGCGTTTGGCCGACAGCGGTTGACCCGTGCCGCCGCTCCGCGCCGCCTGGATCTCGGCCAGGATCGCGAGGGCGATCTCGGGCGCCGAGCGCGCGCCGAGGTCGAGACCGATCGGGACGCGGATCCGCTTGAGCGCGGCGTCGCTCGCACCCTCCTCGGCGAGGAACTTGAGGATCGTCGCCCCCCGCCGCTGGGAGCCGAGCATCCCGATGTAGCCGACGTCGGAGCCGAGCGCGTGCCGGAGCACCGGGAGGTCGTACTTGTAGTCGTGCGCGACGAGGACGAGGGCCGTGGACGGGATCAAGGGGTACTGGCCGACGAGCTCCGAGGGCATGCCGACACGCAGCTCGTCCACGTCCGGGAACCGCTCGCGCGTCGCGAACCTCGGCCGGCCGTCCAGCACCACGGTGCGGTAGCCGAGCACCCGGGCGAGCTGCGTGAGCGGCATCGCCACGTGGCCCGCGCCGACCACGACGAGGAGCGCCGGCGGCGTGAACACCTCCACGAAGGCGCGCGTGCCCTCGAGGAAGAGCGTGCGCGAGGCGCCGGACTCGAGCGCCGCCCGCGCCTCGCGCGCGAACCGCTCGTCGAGGAACGGCTCGCCGAGCGTCCCCTCGACGGTGCCGTCGTCGAGCACCAGGAGCTTGGCGCCGGGCCGGCCGTCGAGCCGCGTGACGATCGCGCCCGCGTGGCCCGCGGCCGCGTGGGCGCGCACGCGCTCGTAGAGGGCGAGCGCCGCGTCGTCGCCCCGGTCGAAGGCGACGGGCTCGACGAAGACCTCGATGGTCCCGCCGCACGTGAGGCCGATCTCCCACGCCTCCTCGTCGCCGAGGTTCATCTCGATCAGCCGCGGGCGCAGGGTCCGCAGCACGTCCTCGGATTGCTCGATGACCTGGGCGTCGACGCACCCGCCGATCGTCACGGAGCCCAGGACGGCGCCGCCCTCGCCGACGAGCATTTTCGCGCCCTCTTTGCGGGGCGTGGTGCCGCGGGTGTTCACGAGCGTGGCGACCGCCACCTTGCGGGACGAGCGCCGCAGCTCGTCGATGTGCTCGAAGAGCTCAGCCATGGGAACCCAATGATACGCTTCGCCGCCGCAAAACGAAAACCGCTACAGGGCGAGCTTGCTCGCGAGATCGCGCAGCGCCGCCAGGTTGTGGCCCGGCGCGAAGTCGTCCACGAGCGGAAGCGCGGCGGCCATGCCGCGCGTGAGTGGCTCGTACGACGGGTTGCCGAGCAGCGGGTTCAGCCAGATGACGCGCCCGGCGCGGCGCTTGATGCGCAGGAGCTCACGGGCGACGAGCTCGGGCTCGCCCGTGTCCCAGCCGTCGGAGAGCACGATCACGATGGTCCGCCGGTCCACGAGCCCCGGCCACTCCCGGTTGAGCTGGGCGAGCGACTCGCCGATCTTCGTCCCGCCCGACCAGTCGCGCACCTCGGCGAGCCGGCGCAGCACCTGGCGGTAGGAGCGCGCGCGGAGGTGCTCGGTGATCCGCGTGAGCCGGGTCGAGAACGCGAAGGTCTCGACGCGCCCGAAGACGCTCTGCAGCGCGAACAGGAACTGGAGGAGGAACCGGCTGTAGAGGTCCATCGAGCCGGAGACGTCGCAGAGGAGGACGAGGCGGATCTTCTTCCGCTTGCGCTCGCGGTAGCGGAGATCGATCAGGTCGCCCTTCGTGAGGTTCGCCCGGAGCGTCCGGCGGAGGTCCACGCGGCCGCGCCGCCGCACCGGCCGCCGCCGCCGCGTGATCCGGTGCGCGAGCCGCCGCGCGAGCTTGAGCGTGAGGCGCAGGATCTCGTCGAGCTGCTCGGCGCCGAAGGTGGAGAAGTCCTGGCCGACGAGCGCCTCGGTGTCCGAGGCCGCGGGCACGCTGAGCGGCTCGCCCGTGTCCTTGCCCTCCTCGTCGTCGGCCCCCCACGTCTCGAGCGCCAGCGACTCGCGCTTCTGGCTCGACGACTTGAGCGTCGCCTCGGCCTCGCGCGTCTCGGCGGGCGGGATCTGGATCAGCCCCGGGATCCCCTCCTCGCCCGCGGGCTCCGCGCGCCAGAAGGCTTCGAAGCACCGGTCGAACGCGGGCGCCTCCTCGGGCCGCCCGACGAAGACGGTCTTGAGGCCGAGGTAGAGCTCCCCGCGATCGGTGATGTCGAGGTGGTCGAGCGCGCGCACGGCGTCGGTCACGTGGACGAGCGTCACGGGGAGGCCGTGCCGCCGCAGCAGCGCGGCGAAGCGCACGACCGCGCTCGACAGCTCGCGCCCGGCCACGGCTAGCCCCGGGCGGGCAGGAAGGGCGCGAGGCCCGCCTTGGCGACCTCGGCGCGGAAGCGCTTGAGGTCGTCCGCGTCCTTCAGGAAGCAGCCGAGCGTCTCGGCCACGAGGGCCTCGTCGAGATGGTCGGCGTGGAGCGCGACGAGCGCCTGCGCCCAGTCGAGCGTCTCGGCGACGCCCGGCACCTTGGCCAGGCGCACCTCGCGCAGCGTCTCCATGAACTTCGCGATCTCGCGTGCGAGCCGCGCGTTGATCCCGGGCACCTTGCGCTCGATGATCCGCATCTCCTTCTCGAGCGTCGGGTAGTCGATCCACAGGTAGAGGCAGCGCCGCCGGAGGGCGTCGGAGAGCTCGCGGGTCCGGTTAGAGGTGATGATGACGTGCGGCGGGTGCG
>DATFVL010000271.1 GCA_035260325.1 Candidatus Methylomirabilota bacterium
CCTGCCGCTGGCCCAGAGCGTCTGGTACATCCCGACGGGGCTCGATCCATGGAACCAGCTCCTCGGCCGGGCGCCCGGCCACTACACGCGCCTCTACGAGATCGCGGTGAACCTGGAGCCGCCGAAGCCCGAGATGCACTGGCCAGACCAGGAGCCGCTCCGGGTCGACGGCCCACTCGGCGAGCGCCTGAACCACTGGCTCACCCTCGTCCAGCGCGGCGAGGTGCTGACGTCGTACCGGGTGTTCCTCGGGCTGATGGAGGACGCGCCGAGCCGCCGGCAGGTGCTGGCGCACCTCGCCTTCGCCGGGTTGATCGACGTGCAGGACCGGATGCTCCACAACCGCTCCTACACGACCGGCCACAAGTCGTACCGCGCCCGCGCCACGATCGAGCTCGGCGAGGCCCTCGGCTGGGACCGCGCGCACAGCGTGCTGTACGCAGGCGTGCCCGACATGGCCGTCGGACCCCGCTGGCACTCGACCTACGAGATGGGGTGCAACGCCGTCCAGAACCTGCTCGACGGCCGCGACCGGGAGCTCCTCGCCCAGGACGCGCCGCTGACTCCCGCCGAGGAGACGATGCTGATCGACGTGATCCTTCGCCAGCGGGAGCCCTCGGTCATCGAGGCGCTCGTGGGGCTCCTCAAGGCCGGGCGCGGGGCGCGCCGCATCCTCGACGCGATCCAGATCGCCTCGGCCCAGGTGATCCTCGAGACGGGGCACCCGAACAACTTCTCGATGGCGCAGCACGGCTACGAGTACTGCAACACGCTCCGCTGGTTCTACGACACGTTCGAGCACCCGCGGCGGCTTCCGCTCCTCTTCGTCGCGGCGTCGTTCATCAACCGGGCGTCCGAGCACCAGGCGAACACGCCGGACAACGGCCGGCGCGCGATCACGCCGCCGAAGGGTGCGGAGTCGCTCTCGCAGCGACAGCTGCTCGAGCGGCTGGAGGAGACGCTCCTCGCGCTTCGGGCCGACGAGGCCGTGGACCTGACCGCGGCGTATCTGAAGTCCGGGTTCGACCGCGCGCCCCTGGTCCAGACGCTGGCAACCGCCGCGTGCAAGCTCGGGAACGACCCTCACAACCAGGAGCTCGGGCTCTGCTTGCTGGAGGATTACCTCCACACCACGGCCACCGACCGCGACCGGCTGCTCCTGGCGAGCGCCAAGCACACCGCCGGGCACAGGAAGTACGGCGATCCCCTCGAGGCGTACCGCCGCTTCGCCGAGGCGTTCGACCTCGACTGTCGCTGACCCCGACGCCGCACCGTCCTACGTCGCCGGGCGCTGCTTGACCTCGGCGATCTTGCGGTCTCGATCGCTCGCCAGACGATCGCGGTCGTGCGTCACCTCGGCCTCGAGCTTCTGGACTTCCTCCCGGCTGGTGGCCTTGCGCAGCGCGTCCTGGTAGAGGATCTCGCGCTCGGCGAGCTTCGCCTGATAGTACTGGCGCGCGTCCGCGATGGCCGCCTTCTGCTCGTCGGTGAGCGGGCGCTCCTCGACTCCGGTCTCGCGGTCCTTCCGCCGGAGGCGTTCCATCGCCAGCTCGTATGCGGTCTTCGGGGCGTCACCGGGCATCGGCGTCGGCTCCTTTCGGCTCAGCGCTGGCGGTCGGCGCGCACGGCCTCGGTGCGCACCGGATACGGAAGCTCCTCCGGATCGACGACCACCTCGATGACCGTGGGGCGATCGGTGACCGCCAGCGCCTTCTCGAGGGCGCTCCGGATCTCCCCCGGACGCTCGACGCGCAGGCCGACAGCGCCGAAGCTCTCGGCGTACCGGTCGAAGGCGGGGTTGCCGAAGTCCGCGCCGACGTAGCGTCCACCGAAGAAGTGCTTCTGGTAGGCCTTCTCGATCCCCCAGCACCCGTTGTTGAAGACGAGGGTGACGAGCGGCACACGGCAGCGCACCGCGGTCTCGAGATCCTGCGACGTCATGAGGAAGCCCCCGTCGCCGGCGAGGCACACGACGGGCCGCTCGGGCGCCGCGAAGCGGGCGCCGAGCGCGGTGGGGAAGCCCGCGCCCACGCACCCCCAGTCGAGCGAGTCGAGGAGCGTGCGCGGCTCGTGGAAGTCGAGCATGTCGTGGGCCGGTCCGGCGCCCGCCGTCGAGTCGAACACGACGAGGGCATTCCGCGGCAGAATCTGGCGCAGCTCCCAGGCCACGCGTCGCGGCTTGATGGGCACGCGCTCGTCGCGTCCGTCGCGCTCGATGCGCTCCCGCCGCGCGGTGCGCTGAGCCTCCGCCCACCGCCGCCGCTCGCGCTCGTCGCGGGGCGCGCGTTCGCCGAGGGCGTCCGCGAGCTGGCGCAGCACGACGCCCGCGTCGCCGTGGAGGGCCTCGGCGGCCGGGTAGTAGCGGCCGAGCGCCTCCTCCTCGATCTCGATCTGGACGATTGCCGCGTCCTTCGGGATCAGCCGGTGGTCGAAGAACGTCGTGAAGTGGCCGAGCCGTGTGCCGGCGGCGAGGATCACGTCGGCGCGCTTCACCGCCTCCGCGGCCTCCGGCGAGCCCGCGCGCCCGACGGCGCCGAGGACGAGCGGATGGCTCGCGGGCACGGCGTCGTTGTGGCCGTAGCTCGTCACCACCGGGGCGGCGAGCCGGTCGGCCACGGCCAGGAGGTCTCCCGTGGCGCCGCTCCACACCACGCCGCCGCCGGCGATCACCACCGGACGCTCGGCCGCCGCGAGGCGGGCCGCCGCGCGCTCCACCGCCCGCGCGTCCGCGCCCGGGAGCGACGGCGCGGCGGGCGTCGGAGAGTTCCCGGCGGTCTCCACGCTCTCGTTCAGGAGGTCGCGCGGGAAGTTGAGGGCGACCGGGCCGCGGCGTCCGGCCATCGCGGTGCGGAACGCGAGGGTGACCAGGTCCGGGATGCGGGACGCGTGCGGGACGTCGATCGTGAGCTTCGTCACCGGCGCGAAGAGCGCCCTCTGGTCCAGCTCCTGGAAGACGCCGCGATAGACCTGGCCCTGCATCACGGCGCCGGCGAGCACGACGACCGGCGAGAAGCACGCCTTCGCGCAGGCCACCCCGGTGACGAGGTTCGTGGCGCCGGGCCCGTTGGTCGCGAGGCACACGCCTGGCCCGCCGCTGGCGCGCGCGTAGCCGTCGGCCGCATGGGCCGCGACCTGCTCGTGGCGGACGCCCACGTAGGTCAGGTCGGGAAGGCCGTACATCGCGTCGAGCACCTCGACGAGGCTCGAGCCGCAGATGCCGAACACGTGGCGCACGCCGTGGGCGCGCAGGGCCGCGACCACCGCCTCGCCGGCGCCGAGGGTCATCGCATGTCCTCCGGGTGCTCCGCCGCCGCGGACCGCGTCAGGCCAGCTCGGGGATCACCCACCGCGGCGCGCGGCCCGCCGCGACGCGCTGGATGTTGTCGAAGCCGTTGCGGAACCGCGCCGTCCAGTTCTCCCACGTCGGCCCCGCGGAGTGCGGCGTGAGCGTGACGTTCGGCAGCGCGAAGAGCGGGTGATTCGGCTTCGGGGGCTCCTCGACCAGCACGTCGAGCCCCGCCGCGGCGATCCGCCTCTCCGCCAGCGCGTGGTAGAGCGCGGTCTCGTCCACCACCGGCCCGCGGCAGGTGTTGACGAGGATCGCGGTCGGCTTCATCAGCGCGAACTCGCGCGCGGACAGGAGGTTGCGCGTGCTGTCGTCGAGGGGCACGTGCAGGCTCACAACGTCCGACGTGCGCAGGAGCTCGGCGAGGAGGACGAAGCGAACGCCGAGCGCGTCCTCCTGGTCCTCGGTGAGCCGCGCGATGTCGGTGTACTGGACGCGCATGTCGAACGCCGCCGCGCGCCGCGCCACCTTCTTGCCGATGTTGCCGAGGCCGACGATGCCGAGCGTCTTGCCCGCGAGCTCGTACACGCGCTCGTCGGCGAGGCCGCCGACCCGCCACTTGCCCGCGACGACGTCGTTGTGGAACCGGACGAGCCGCTTCAGCACCGCGAGCATGAGCATGAGCGTGTGCTCGGCCACGGCGATCGCGTTGGCGCCGCCGTTGTTGGCCACGGGCACGCCCGCCTTGCGCGCCGCCTCGACGTCCACGCGATCGTAGCCGGCGCTCAGAAGCTGGACCAGCTTGAGCTTCGGGGTCGCGCGGAAGAACTCGCCGCCCATCTGGCGGGCGAGGCCCAGGTAGTACTCGGCGTCCGCCGCCTCCTGGTAGAACGCGGGCGTTCCCGGGTCGGCGACGACGAGCTCGAAGCCGGGCGGCGTGAGCGACCGCGCGATGTCGAGGATCGCGTCGGGCTGGCTCGGGGCGAAGAGGATCTTGGTCGTCATGGAGGCTCCTGGGTCGGCGCTCACTGTTGGGCGAGCGGGATCGTCGCGGTCACGCAGGGCTTGCCGCCGAGGACGCGTGTCGTGTGGCCCTTGCCCGTCGTGTCCTCGACGAGCCGCGCGTCGCCGGGGCCGAAGACGTGCTTCGAGCCGTCCCCGAGGCCGATCTCGAGCTGACCGGCGAGGATGATGACGAACTGCCGGCGCGGCGCCGGATGCCAGTCGAGGAACCGGTCCGCGGGCCAGACGCTGAACGAGATCTGCGTCGCCGCGAGCCCCTTTGTCCACTCCGCCGTCCGCGCGACGTCGATCGTCTCGACGCGCGACTGCCCGTCACGGTCCGCGTAGAGCCTGAACGTTGCCATCGAGGCCTCCCCTTGCGCCGTCAGGATGAGCGGGATGCTAACACACGCGGGCGACCCCGACCCGCGCGGGCGGGACCGGGAGCCCGGGCACGCCGGCGCGGATCGATCCCTGGACTGTCGCCTGTGGGCCGAAGGCCTTGGGGGACCACGCGTCCAGCGCAGCCCTTGCATCCTCGACGCCGCTAAAGAAGATCGCAGCGATCGAGCCAACCTTTCGAGTTGCCCGCATGATGGCTAACGGCACAGACCTACGCAGGCCGCCGCGCGGTGGTCGGGGGAACGATGCCGTTCAGGCGAAGATAGACGACGAGCTGTCCGTGGTGATTGCGAATCTGATAGACCGGCCCCTGCCAGAACGTGAAGCGGGTCACCATGCGATTCCCGAAGGGAAATTGCACTTGCTCCAGCAGCTGGGCATCGGTCAGCGAGCCAAGCATCTCCTGTCCTGTCTGAAGCGTCTTCTTCAGCAGCGCGATGACTTCCGCCTTCGTCATGGCCGCGTGCGGGTGCCCTGACTCGCTCTTGATTCCCTTTGCCGTGTCGATGAAGCGTTGCGCGACGCCTGTGAGATGCACCAGCTGGTCGCGAAACGTCGAGATCTCCGGCGTCGGCTTGTACGCATACTTCTCCTCGGGCATCGCTTCGGCGACGTCGATGATGTCGGTCGCGGCCCGCTGCCAGACCGCCACGAGCTCCTTGACCAGGGTCGGCGGCGTGCCTTGCGCAAAGGCCGAAGACGCGGCGGCCGCGACGGTGGTCATGGCGCCGCAGAACAGCAGGCAAGCGTAGATGACGTTTTTCATGTTCGCCTCCCCCTCGATTCATCCGAAAACATTAACGGCAGCCCCCCACAACGCGGCTCGTGCGGCGGGCAGGGATCGACCCTCGCTTGGGTAAGCCCAGACGCCGTCCGACGGGCGATCCTGCCCCTGCGCCAGGGCCGTCGTCAAGGGCCGCGTGAGCCGTCATCGACACAGCCGCCGGTAGAGTGCTTCGTAGCTCGGCACGATGATCCCGGCGGAGAACCGTTCGCGCGCGCGAGCCTGCGCGGCCCGGCCGAGGGCGCCCCGGCGTGGTTCGTCGTGGATCAAGGCCTCGAGCGCGCTGGCAAGTGCGGCGACGTCGCCGAACGGAACCAGCAGGCCGCTCCGATTGTCCTCGACCACCTCCGGGATCCCACCGACGCGGCTCGACACGCTCGGGCAGCCGAAACACATGGCTTCGAGGATGCTCAGACAAAAACTCTCCGTTTCAGAGGTGAACAGCCCGACGTCGGCGACCTGAAGGTAGTCCTCGATGTCGTTGACCTTCTCGCGGACGATCACGCGGTCGGCCAGGCCGAGCCGCCGCACGTGTTCGGCGAACGGCGCGAACGGTTCCCCTGCGAGGATGAGGAGCTTGAAGGCCTCGCGCGGGCGGACGCGGGCGGCGGTCTCCAGCAAGAGATCGATGCGCTTCCCCGGGCGGAGATTGGAGGAGTGGAGAACGACGACTTCTCCCCGCAGGCCGAGCTCGCGGCGCACCTCCTCGCGCGAGCGCCGTGGCGGGCGCGGGGCGAAGAAATTGTGGATGACCTCGATCGAG
>DATFVL010000272.1 GCA_035260325.1 Candidatus Methylomirabilota bacterium
GCCAGCTCGAGCGCCATCGCGCGGGTCATCGCGACCACGCCGCCCTTGCTCGCCGAATAGTGCACGCCGCGCACCGAACCCCGGATGGCCTGGGACGCCAGGTTGATGATCGAGCCCCGCCGGCCGGCGGCGAGCATCGCGCGCGCCGCCGCCTGGGCGCAGAAGAACCCGCCCTTCAAGTTCACGTCGAGGACGAGGTCCCAGTCGCTCTCGCGCATCTCGAGGAACGGCACGCGCGGGAAGACGCCCGCGTTGTTGACGAGGACGTCGAGCCCGCCCAGCTCGCCCGCGACGCGCGCGACCATCGCCTGGGTCTCCGCGGGGCGCCCCACGTCGGCCTGGACGACGACCGCCCGCCGCCCGGCGGCGCGGACCTCCTCCAGCACCTTCTCGGCGGCCGGCCGGTCGTCGAGGTAGTTGATCCCGACGTCCGCACCGGCGCGGGCGAGCCCGAGCGCGATGGCCCGCCCGATCCCCTGCTGGGCCCCGGTGACGAGCGCGATCTTCCCCTGGAGTCGCATCCCCGCCCAACTACACCGCGCGCGACGCCGCGGTCAAGGGCCAAATTCGGCTATGCTGTCACGGCGGAGGGCGCCCCATGCTCGAGCGACGACCGTTCGGACGGACCGACCACGAGAGCTCGGTCACCCTGTTCGGCGGCGCGGCGCTGGCCCGCGCGAGCCAGGCCGACGCCGACCGCGCGCTGGAGCTCCTGCTCCGCTACGGCGTCAACCACATCGACACCGCCGCGCGCTACGGCGACTCGGAGCTGCGCATCGGCCCGTGGATGGCGCGCCACCGGAAGGACTTCTTCCTCGCGACCAAGACCGGGAGCCGCGGCGCCCGCGAGGCGCGCGAGGACATCCACCGCTCGCTCGAGCGCCTGCGCGTGGACCACGTGGACCTGATCCAGCTCCACTCGCTCGGCCACCCGGACGACTGGGACCAGGCGATGGGGCCCGGCGGCGCGCTCGAGGCGGCGGTCGAGGCGCGCACGCAGGGCCTCGCGCGGTTCGTCGGCGTGACGGGCCACGGCTGGACCATCGCCGCCACGCACCGCCGGAGCCTCGCGCGCTTCGACTTCGACACGGTGCTGCTGCCGTACAACTTCTTCATGGCGCAGGACGAGCGCTACCGGCGGAGCTTCGAGGAGGTGCTCGCGATCTGCCGCGAGCGCAACGTCGCGGTCCAGGTCATCAAGTCCATCGCGCGCGGGCCGTGGGCCGCGGCCGACCGCACGCACACCACGTGGTACCAGCCGCTCGAGGACCAGGCGGACATCGACCGGGCGGTGCACTGGGCCCTCGGCGTGCCCGGCGTGTTCCTCAACACGGCGGGCGACTTGACGCTCCTGCCGAAGGTCCTCGACGCCGCGAGCCGCTTCGAGCGCCGCCCCGCCGACGAGGAGATGCGGGCGATGCTCGGCGCGACGCGGATGACGTCGCTCTTCGGCCTGTCCACGTAACGAGAGGAGGTGCGGTATGCGACTCGCGGGCAAGGTTGCGCTCATCACGGGCGGGGCGAGCGGCATGGGCCAGAGCGAGGCGATGATCTTCGGCCGTGAGGGCGCGAAGGTGGTCGTCGGCGACCTCCTCGAGACTGAGGGCCGCCAGGTCGTGGACAAGATCGCCGGCGCGGGCGGGCAGGCGCGCTTCGTCAAGCTCGACGTCACGCGCGAGGCCGAGTGGGAGGAGGCGGTCAAGACCGCGGTCGCGAGCTTCGGCAAGCTCGACGTCCTCGTCAACAACGCCGGGATCAGCGGCACGTTCGACCCCGACACGCTGAGCACGTCGGCCTGGGACACGCTCCTCGGCGTGAACGCGCGAGGCGTCTTCCTCGGCATGAAGCACGCGGTCCCCGCCATGCAGCGGGCGGGCGGCGGCTCGATCGTCAACATCTCCTCGATCTCGGGCATCGTCGGCCAGGACAAGATCCACATGGGCTACAACGCCTCGAAGGGGGCCGTGCGCGCGATGACCAAGTCGGCCGCGGTCCAGTTCGCGAAGGACGGCATCCGCGTCAACTCGGTGCATCCGGGCATCATGCCGCCGATGCGGACCTCGAAGCTGTCGGGCGACCCGGCCTGGCGCGAGAAGACGCTGCGCTTCGTGCCGATGAAGCGCGAGGGCCGCGTGGAGGAGGTCGCCTACGCCGTGCTGTTCCTCGCCTCGGACGAGGCGTCGTACATCACCGGGGCCGAGCTGGCCGTGGACGGCGGCTACCTCGCCGTGTGAGACCGAACGCGGTCGAAGCCCTCGGCGTAGGCGCAGCCCTTCGTCTTGCCGAGGGCGGCCGCGCGCTCCCGGACCCGGGTCTCCACCGCCTTGAGGTCGCCGACCTGGGTCGCGTGGCAGGCGATCGCCCCGAGCTTCAGGTCCATCGTGTCCGTGATGTCGACGACGAGCCGCGGCGCCTCCCACTGGATCAGGTGCACCTCCGGCACCGCGTGGGGCTCGTACTCCGGGAGGAGCTCCGGAAACGAGAGGTGGTCGCGGGCGAGCGGGTAGACGCAGTCAAGGACGACGCCGGCGGTGGTCCGGTGGTCGCGATGCCAGCCGAAGAAGTTGGTATACGTGCGGCTCGGGCTCTGCGTGATGATCAGCGCGGGCCGCCACCGGCGGATCTGGCGCGTGACGTCCAGCCGTAGCCGGCGCGTGTCCTCCACCTCGCCGTCCTCGTAGCCGAGAAATTCCACGTGCTCGACGCCCAGCGCCCGGGCGGCGTTCCACTGCTCGTCCCGCCGGATGAGCGCCAGGCGCTCGGGTGTCATGGCGCGGTCGCCCGAGCCTTTGTTGCCGCTGGTCACGATGACGTACGTGACCTTGCGGCCCTCCTTGACCAGCTTCGCGATGGTCCCACCCGCGCCGAACTCGGGATCGTCGGGGTGGGCGGTCACGACCATGACGCGCTCGCTCGCATCCGTCATGGGTGCGTCGCGGCGGCGATCGCGCCGGCTCGGCGGCGACACTGCCACGCCGTCGCCGCCAGCAACGCTGCGCCGGCGAAAAACGCCGCGGAGAGATTCATGGCATCGGCGAGCATCCCCAGCAGCAGCGGGCCGAGGATCTGACCGGTATCCGTGATCGTGCGGAGCCAGCCGATCGCCACCCCGTGGAGAGGCGGCGGAACCTGATCCCCGATGAGCGCCGTGGGCAGCGCCGTCACCAGGCCGGCCGCGCCGCCGATCGCCAGGCTCGCGACGCCGAGCGCGACGGGATTCGTCAGGAACGTCAGACCCGCGAGCAGCGCGGCGAAGGCGACCAGACCCCCGATCAACACGCGCATGCGACCCCTCCGGTCCGAGACACTACCACCGAGCCACAGCGCCACGAGCCGGCCGAGCACGCCGAGGCCGACGACGAGGCCGACGGTGCCCGGGCTCATGTGCCCCCGGTTGACCAGGTGGAGCGGGAAGAGGAAGACCAGGAGTCCCGTCTGTACGGCTATCAGCGCGGCGTTAGTGAAGCCCATGAGGAGCACACCGGGAATCCGGAGCACGGTCGCGAGCGGGCGTGAACCGCCCGCGCCTCGCGAGACCGCTGCCGCGGGCTCGGCCGGCGGCAACGCCGTCCGCGCCAGCACGACGCTTGCCACCAGCATGCAGGCCGCCTCGAAGACGAACGGGCTCGCGGCTCCGACGCCCTGATACAGCCAGCCGCCCCCCAGGCTGCCGAGCAACAGCCCGAGCGTTTCGCTCATGAACAGGAGACTGACGACCCGCCCGCGACGCGAGGACGCTCGGCCATCGACGATGGTCGTGGTCGCCGCCGTCCCGAACATGGCCCAGCCCACGCCCGCCAGGGCGCGGAGGCCGAGGAAGACGCCGTAGGCGGAGGTCATGACGCTGGCGACGTCGCAGAGCGCGATCACGAGCAGCCCGCACGTCATGAAGGGGCGCCGCCCGACGGTGTCGAGCAGATGGCCGGTCGGCAGGCTGGCGACCCATTTCCCGGCGCCGAAGACCACCGGGATCAGCGTCACCATCTGGTACCTCGCGGCGAAGACCTGCTGGAGGTACAGCGGCAGCGACGGACGAAGCGCGCCCTGACCCACGTTGAAGAGGAACGCGGCGGCCAGCACCGCGATCGGCGCTCGCCGCGTCAGGTCCCGAGACACCGGCAACCCGCCGCGGCCTCCACCCTGCGTCCTGGCGCTCGCAACCGGCGCAGCACCTGCTCGAGCTGCCGCTGGAGGCGCTGGAGCTCCGCCCGCTGCGCGTGCACGGCCGACAGCTGTGCACGGACGACCTCGCGCAGCCGGGAACGCACGGCACCGCGCGGCCCACCGTCAAGCGCGGCGGCCAGCGTCTTGAGGTGCTGGAGCGACAGCCCTAGCGCACGGGCCCGACGGATGAACAGGAGCCGGTGGACACCCCGCCGGGCATACTGCCGGTACCCCGCCGGCGTGCGGGCCGGCGGCGGTAGAACTCCGACCTGCTCGTAATAACGGATGGTCTTCGACGGCACACCGGTCGTCCGCGCGAGCTGGCCAATGGTCAGCGCCTGCGTCATCGTCGGGCCTCCCTGACTTCGGTTCCTGGTCACGCTAGACCTTCCACCCACTGGAAGGTCAAGCGCGGCGTCGAGGCGGTCGTCGGTTCAGGGCGCTTGCGGGTACGGATCCGGCAGGGGCGAGCGCGACGCGATCGAGACCTCGACCGTCCGGCCCGCGCCGTTGACGTAGATCGCGACGGCGTCGGGCAGGTCGAGGTAGGCGCTCGTCTCGTCGGCGTACTTGTCGTCCCACGCGGGCTCCACCCGATAGCACCGGCCGATGTCGCCCGCCAGCCGCTCGACCCGGCTCCTGCGCTCGGCCGCGGCGACCTCCCACGCGCACCAGTAGGACTGGGACGCGTCGTGATACCAGCACTCGGAAGCGCCCGGCAACCGCTGCGTGACCGGCGTCTTCGGCTCGCGCCGGTTCGTGTCGTCGCGGATGGACCAGAATCGCGTGCGCGCGAGCCGCACCACGCGGTCGAGGTCCGAGCAGAACGACTGCGCGAGCGCGTCGGACCCGGCGTAGAGCGCGAGCGCCGCGATCACGCCCGCGTACCAGGCGCGTCGCATGGCCTACACCTCCCACCAGCGCTCGACGTCCCGCGCGAGCGCGGCGGGATCGGGATGGAGCGCCTCGGCCTCCCGCACGGCCGCGCTCGCCTCTTCCTCGCGCGGCACGAGCTCGGCGCACGACACCGCGAAGTCGTAGACGGAGAGCGTCGCCGTCGGCAGCACGGTCTCGAGCCCGATGACGTCCACGTGGCGATAGCGGAGCACCGCCGCGTACACGCGCCGGTAGAGCGACGGGTCATAGGGCGCCCCGTCGCCGCGCAGGACGTCCACGATGCCGAGCGCGCGCGCGACGCCGACCAGCTCGCGCCAGAGGTCCCGGAGCACCTGCGGCGGGGCGTCCTCGCGCTCGCGGGGGTGCACGGGCGTCGCGGTCCGGCGGTCGCGCTCCGCCTCGAGGTGCCGCCGCACCTCGGCCGACGGCACGGGGAGCGCGAAGCGGCACGACGGCGCGGTGAGGAGCGGCTCGGTGGCGTCGTCCGCCGGGCGCGCCAGCTCGATCAGCCGGCCGCCGACGAAGGGCGCCTCGCCGATGAGCAGGTGCTCCGCCGCGGCACAGCGCCGGGCCCACTCGACCACCGCCCGGCGCGCCCAGAGCCCGACGGCCTTGCGCACCATCGCGTGCGTCACGCCGTCCACCTGCGGATAGCGCCGGCCCGTCGCGCCCGCCTCGAACACCGGACGCACCACGTCCCACTGGAGAAGATGGACGACGCGCCCCGCGGCGGCGGCGAGGTGCGCGAGCTGGTGGATCACGAGGCTCTTGCCGGTGCCCGGCATGCCGGCGACGAAGACCATGCGCGGCGAGCGCGCGAGCTCCACGAGGCGGACGTGCAGCTCCCGGTCGCGCGCGACGACGATGGGCGAGCGCGCGTCGCGTGGGTTCATCAGTGGCGCCGGCGAGGCGATGGTACACTCGCGGCCACCCGACGGAAAGGAGCCGGCCAATGGTCCTGATCTCCAGCGACGGTCACCTCGAGGTCCGTCCCGAGCGCTGGACCCCGCGCATGCCGGCGAAGTATCGGGACCGCGCGCCGCGGACGATCACGCTTCCGGACGGCGGCGACGCGATCGTCGTCGAGGGCCAGCCGCCGTATCCCGTGCCCTTTCTCGATCTCCGGGCCGGCAGGACCAACGAGACGTGGCAGCCGTTCGGCGTGACGGTGGACGACACGGCCGGCGTCGGCCCGCCCGAGCAGCGCCTCAAAGAGCAGGACCTGGACGGCCTGGAGGCCGAGGTCCTCTTCCCGAACATGCAGGTCGGCCCCCGCCTCTGGCGCGCGATGGGGGACGACGACGTGTACCGCGCCGTGGTGCGCGCCTACAACGACTGGCTCGGCGAGGAGTACGTCCCCGTCTCGCGCGACCGGCTCATCGGCCTCGGCGTCATCCCGTGGACGAACGTGGACGACGCGATCGCCGAGCTCCGGCACTGCGCGGCGCTGGGGCTCCGGGGCGTCAACCTGGGCGTGTTCCCGAGCGGGAAGTCGTATCCGACGCCCGAGGACGACCGGTTCTGGGCCGCGGCGATCGACATGAGGATGCCGCTCACGGTGCACGTCGCCTTCGATCGTCTCGGACCGCGCGCGGCCCAGCCCACCTTCGAATACCCCGGCGCCGATCCCGCGATCGTCGCCAAGCTCGGCCCGCGGAAGATCGTCGAGTGGGTGGCGCTGCCGTTCCTCGGCACGGCGCCGGCAATGAGCCTCGCCCAGCTGACCCTGTCCGGCGTCTTCGATCGTCTGCCTGACCTGAAAATCTTTTTCGCCGAGACGCGGCTCGGCTGGGTGCCGTTCTGGATGGAGGAGGCCGACTACTGGTACGAGCGGCACCGCCACTGGGCCGAGCGCCTCCTGAACTTCAAGCCGCTGAAGCAGCGGCCCAGCGACTACGTCCGGCAGCACATCTCCTTCAGCGTGCAGCACGTCGAGCGCGTGGCGGTCGAGCTCCGTCACCACCTGGGCGTGGACCACATCATGTTCGCAACCGACTTCCCGCACATCGAGTGCGACTGGCCGAACACGCGGCCGTTCGCCGAGCGGCTGTTCGCCGGCGTGCCGGCGGACGAGGCGTTCAAGATCGCGGCCGGCAACATGTTGGCGTTCTTCGGCCTCGGCGACACGCCGATGGGCCGGAAGGTCCTGGGGGCGGCGCCCTAGGCGCCCGCCTGGACGATGACGCCGGCGCGGCGCAGCCGCTCGATCTCCGCGTCGGCGAAGCCGGCCGCGCGCAGCACCTCCACGGTGTGCTCGCCGACGGCCGGCGCGAGCCGGGGCGGGACCTTCTCCTGGCCCTCGATCCAGATAGGACTCGCCACCGTGAGCGGGGCGCCCGCGCGGGGATCCTCGAGGGGCACGAGCGCGCCGCTGGCCCGCATCTGCGCGTCGCCCGGAATGTCGTCGAGCGTGCCGACGACGCTGAACGCGACGCCGGTCGCCTCGAGGATCGGCTGCCACTCCTTCCAGTCGCGCGTCGCGAAGACCGCGTCGAGAATCGCGGTGAGGGCGCGGGCGTTCGCCCGGCGGCTCTCCCGCGTGGCGAAGCGTGGGTCGGCGACGAGATCGCCGCGGCCGATCCCGGACGCGAACGGCTCCCACCGCCGCTCGTCGCCGGTCACGGTGACGATGAACCAGCGCCCGTCGCGACAGCGATAGAGGTTGGCGAGCGCGCTGAGCGACTCCTCGCGTGGCGGCCGCGGCTCGGTGCGCGCGCCGCAGAGGATCCCCTGCACCGCGACCGCGTTCCACCAGAGCCCGTTGGCCATGAGCGACGTGGACACCATGCCGCCCCGGCCCGTGCGCTCGCGCTGGTAGAGCGCCGCCATGATCGCGCCGAAGAGCGACATCCCGGTGGGATGGTCGCCCATGCCGGGCAGCGAGCGCGCGGGCGGCGAGTCCGGCGACGGGCGCACGAGGTCCATGAGCCCCGTGCGCGCCCAGAGGGCGGTGCTGTCGAAGCCGGGGCGCCCCGCCTCGTCGCCCGTCTCGCCGTAGGCGGTGACCGACGCGTAGATCAGCCGCTCGTTCAGCGGCGCGAGATCCTCGTAGCGCACGCGCAGGCGGGCCCGCCCCTCGAGCGGCACGTTCGTCACGAACACGTCCACGCCGCTCACCAGGCGATGCAGCACCCGCTGCCCGTCCTCGGCGCGGAGGTCGATCGCGACGCCGCGCTTGCTGCGGTTGTCGACGATCCACGGGAAGTTGTACGGGCTCGGGGGATAGCCGGCGCCCCGCACGCGCCAGACGTCGCCCCCGGGCGGCTCGACCTTGATGACGTCGGCGCCGAAGTCGGCCATGACGGTCGCGGCCACCGGGCCGGCGATGAAGCTCGCCGCGTCGATGACGCGGATGCCGTCGAGGAGGCGGGGCACGGCTCGCCTCAGCACGCGCGGTGAATGGGAAAGGCCGGCGGAACGATCCGCTCGACCGTCGCGCCGTCCCAGCGCCATCCGGGAACCAGGCCCCACGCGTGCTCGATCGCACGTCGGGCCTTCGCGTACACCTCGTCCTCGTCGACACGGGTCGTCCGCCCGCCCTGGACGAGGACCTTGCCGTCCACGATGACCGTGTCCACGTCCCGGCCCGAGGCGCCGTCCACCAGCGCCTTGATCGGATCCGCGTAGACGCCTGCGCCGAGGTGGTCGAGGTTGATGATCACGATGTCGGCCTTGGCGCCCGGGGCCAGCCGGCCGAGATCGGTCCGACGCAGGAACTTGCACCCGCCGAGGGTCGCCGCCTTGAAGACGTCGCGTGGCAGGCCGACCTGGTAATTCGCGTCGGTGACCTTCGCCAGGATCGAGGCCCAGCGCAGCTCGGCCACCATGTCCATCGGGTACGTGTCGGTGCCGAGCGCCACGTTCACGCCGGCCTCGAGGTAGCGCTGGAAGGAATGGAGCGTCATCGCCATCTTGGCGTACTTGTAGGGACAGTGGCCGACGGTCGCCCCGGTGTCGGCGAGCACACGCAGGTCGTCCCCGAACGGGTAGCGCGGCCACGGGTGCGCCGTCGTGAAGACCGCGTGGCCGAGCAGGGTGCGGTCGTCGAGGAAGCCGATGTCGGCCAGGAACTGCACCGGCGTCTTCCGGTACTCCTCCATGATCCGCTCGAACTCGATGAGGTTGCCGCCCGCGTGGGTGTGGATCGGCACGCCGAGCTCGCGCGCCGCGTCCTTGCCGGCCCGGAGCAGCGGCTCGCTGCACGTCTCGACCTGCGCCGCGTTCAGCATGCCCCGCAGCCGCCCCTGGGCCGCGCCGTCGAACTTGCGCACGAAGTCGACGGCCTCGCGCAGGCGCTGCTGGCCGGCGGCGGTGTCCTCGTCGTAGTAGAGCCGGCCGCGCGCGTCCATGTACGTGTCGCGGTCGCGGAACGGCGGGCTCCCGTAGACGCGCACGCCGAGGTCGTCCACGAGACGCGCGTAGCCTTCCCAGTCCCCGCGGAGCCCGCCCACGTCGATGACGGTCGTGGTCCCCTGCTTCAACGCGTGCAGGAACACGAACGCGCGGAGCGCCGCCACCGCGTCCGCCGGCGGGGGCGTCATCTTGCCCTTGAGCGGCGCGGCGAAGCTCATGTAGTTCGCGGTGCGGTAGTCGTTCTTGGCCATGTCGAGCAGCAGGTAATCCCCGCCGTTGCCGGCCGTGTGCACGTGAGTGTTGATGAACCCCGGCGAGACGAGCTTGCCCCGCGCGGACAGGCGCGTATCGACCGGGCCCGTGTACGGCCCGCCGGCGTAGAGGACGCGGTCGTCCTCGACGACGACGCTCCCGCGCTCGTGGATCTCGTGCCCGGTCCCGTTGAATGCGACGACCCAGCCGCCCTCGATGAGCGTCTTCATGGCCTGACCCAGCCCCCGTGCACTGGATGGTGAGAGCAGATGAACTCGAGGAACGCCGGCCGGCCCTTGGCGTTCTCGTCGAACGCGCGCCTCAGTGCGGGAATCACCTGCGACGGCTCGCTCACGTCCTCGCCGTAGAACCCCACCGCCTTCGCCATGTTCGCCATGCACGCCGCGGAGTGGTCGGACACCTTCCAGGTGTAGGGATCGTGACCCGCGCCCCAGAAGCCCGGCCCGTACCCCGAGTAGCCGCCGTTGTTGATGTGGAGAGTCGTGATCCCGATCTTGTAGCGCGCCACCGCCTCGAAGTTGCCCATCATGTAGCACACGCCGGCGTCGCCGGTGATGTGGACGCACTGCCGCTCCGGATACGCGAGCTTGGCGGCGATGGCGCCGGCGAGGCTGAAGCCCAGCGTGGAGACGTTGCCCCAGCCGAGGAAGCCGCGCGGGATCTGGGCCTCGTAGACCGTGCTGATCTGGTCGCGCGTGTTCCCGGAGTCGCCGGTGACGAACGAGGCCTTGGGGTTGAGGACCTTCATGAGATCGCCGATCACCCGGTACGGATTGATCGGCCTCTCGTCCGAGTCCATCAGCGGGCGGAACTTCGCCGCGAACTCCTGCCTGCCCGCGCGGATCTCCTCGACGACCTCCGGCTTCTTGCGCCCGCCGCCCGTCCGGGCGCTGACCTCGTTGACGAGCGCCTGCAGGGTCAGCTTCGCGTCGCCGATCACGGCGAGTCGGGTCTCGTAGCTCCGGTTGATGTCGAGCGTGTCCACCGTGCACTGCACGATGGTCTTCTTGCCGGGGTCGGGCACGGCGTGGCTGAACCGGTTGGGAAAGAGGCTCGAGCCGATCGAGAACAGGAGGTCGGCCTTCCTGAGGAAATGGTCCGCCAGCGAGCCGCGCACGCCCACCGACAGCGGGTGGTTCTCCGGGAAGGCGCTCTTCCCTTTCAGCGTCGTCAGCACCGGCAGCTTCGCCAGCTCGGCGAACCGGAGGAGCTCGCTCGTGGCGTCGGCGTAGAGAACGCCCTCGCCGACGTAGAGCAGCGGGTCCTGCGCGGCCAGCAGCGCCTTGACGGCGGCCTTCACGTCGTCCAGATCGGGACCGGAGCGCCAGCCCTTCACCGGCGCGTAGGGGTGCTCGTCCTCTTCGTACTCGCCGAGGTCGCGCGGGATGATGAGCAGGACCGGACCGGGCCGGCCCGACCGGAGGTGGGTGAAGGCGCGGCGCGCGTAGTCGGGCACGAGCTCGGCGCGGTCCACCCGGCCCACCCACTTCGTCACCGACTTGAACGCCGAGGCCATGTCGTAGTGGGTGTGCCGGCTCGCGCCCTGGCCCACGCCCTCGGCGATGACGAGGAGCGGCGACGAATCCTCCCAGGCCTGGCCGATGGCGCCGTAGGCCATCTGGATGCCGGCGGCGTTCAGGTTGGCCATGACGGTGCAGACGCCGATCTGCCTGCCGCAGGTCACGCGCGAGAACGCGTCGGCCACCGCGACGGCGAACCGCTCCTCGCCCATCATGAGGATGGGCACGCCTTCCTCGCCGAGCGCGTTGTTCACGTGATTGGTGGGATAGCAGCTCACCCACGGGATGCCCTCGGCCTTCAGGATCCGCGCGAAGCCGTTCGCCGCCTTGACCTTCATGGACCTCCTCCTCGTCGATCTCGTCTCCCGTACCCCGGCGACGCGGGCCCTGTCAAGGACCACTCGCGAGACCGGCCCCCCCGGGCGCGGCGCCTGCTGATACACTACCCCGCGCGACGGACCGCCGTGTCCGCCATTGGAGGACCACATGTCGAACGTGAGGCGCCTGATCCTCGCCGCGCTCGTCGGCGGCACCGTCACCGCCGCGCAGCCGGCGAGCGCGCAGACCACGCTCACGATGTCGTCGTGGGTGTCGCCGACGCACCACATCACCGCCGTCGTGCTGCAGGGCTGGGCCAACGAGGTCGAGAAGGTGACGGGCGGCCGCGTCAAGTTCCGGATGCTGCCGAAGCATCCCTCGGCCCCGTCCGGCACGTTCGACGCCGTGCGGGACGGCCTCGTGGACCTCTCGTACGTCACCGCGAGCTACACGCCGGCGCGGCACATCATGCCGCTCCTGCCGGAGCTGCCCGGCGGCGGCGAGACCGCGCTCGTCAACTCGATCGCGTACTCGCGCATCCACTGGAAATACTTCCAGAAGGTCGGCGAGTACAAGGGCGTGAAGCTCCTGGGCGTCTTCACCCACGGCCCCGGCCAGATGTTCACCAAGCGGCCGGTCCACGGGATCGGCGACGTGCAGGGTCTGAAGATCCGCACCGGGGGCGGCGTCGCCGAGGCGGTGGCCAAGGCGATCGGCGCGTCCGCGTTCGTGAAGCCCGCCCCCGAGTCGTACGAGCTGCTCAGCTCGGGCGTGGCCGACGGCGTGTTCTTCCCGCTGGAGTCGATCATCTCCTTCAAGCTCGACACCGTGCTCGAGCAGGCCACGCTCTTCCCGGGCGGGATGTACAGCTCGGCCTTCGGCTTCTTCATGAACGAGGACAAGTGGAACACGCTGCCCCGGCGGGACCAAGAGGCGATCGAGAAGATCTCCGGCGAGTGGATCGCGCGTCACGCCGGCCAGTCCTGGGACGAGGCCGACTGGAAGGGCATGGACGCGCTGAAGAAGTCCGGCGTCAAGATCGTCTACGCCGACCCCGCCTTCGTGGCGGAGGTGAAGAAGCGCTCCGCGCCCATCGTGGACGACTGGATCACGCGGGCGAGCGCCAGGGGCGTGGACGCCGCGAACATCCTCGCGGAGTTCCGTGAAGAGCTGAAGAAGGCCGCCGCCGGCAAGTGAACGCCTCCGACCAGCGGTGGAGGCGGCACGCCGACGCGCTCCTCGGCGCCGCCGCCTCCGCGGTCCTGCTGGCCATGATGCTCCTCACGGTGGTGGACGTCGTGGGGCGCTACGTCTTCCGCCGTCCGGTCCGCGGGGCCTTCGAGGTCACGGAGCTGATGCTGGTGGTCCTGATCTTCGCCGGGCTCCCCCTCGTGTCCTTCGCCGACGAGCACGCCGTCATGGACTTCATCGACCGCGTGCTCGGCCCGCGCGCCCGGCGCCGGCTCCAGCGCGGTGTGCAGGCGGTGAGCGCCGCGTTCATGTTCCTGCTCGCGTGGCTCGTCTGGCGGAAGGCCGACCGCATCTGGGGCTATCGCGACGCCACGGACGTCCTGCGCATCGTGTACGGGCCGTTCGTATACTTCATGGCGGTCACGCTCGCGCTCGCGGGCGTGATGCACGCCTGGAAGATCGTCGCGCGCCGATGATCGAAGGCCTCGTCGGCCTCACCGTGATGATGCTGATCTGCTGTCTGCGCGTGCCCATCTCGTTCGCGATGGCGATCGTCGGCTTCGTCGGCTACGCCTACATGCGGGACTGGAACTGGGCGGTGGCCTTCGCCACCGTCCAGACCAAGCTGTACGAGACCGGACGCAACTACACGCTCTCGGTCGTGCCGCTGTTCATCCTGATGGGCAACTTCGTCACGCGCGCGGGGATGTCGCAGGAGCTGTTCCGCGCCGCCTACACGTTCATCGGCCACCTGCGCGGCGGCCTCGCCATGGCGACCATCTGGGCGTCGGCCGGCTTCGGCGGCATCTGCGGCTCGTCCATCGCGACCGCGGCCACGTTCGCGAAGGTGGCGTATCCGTCGATGAAGAAGTTCGGCTACTCCGACCGGCTCGCCGCGGGCGTGGTCGCGGGCGGCGGCACGCTCGGCATCATGATCCCGCCCTCGACGATCATGGTCATCTACGGCATCTTCACCGAGACCAACATCGGCAAGCTGTTCGCGGCCGGGATCCTGCCCGGGATCGTCGGCGCCATCCTCCTGTGCGGCGCCGTCCAGTACATGACGTGGCGCGATCCGCGCTCGGGCCCGCCGGGCGAGCGCTCGACCTGGCGCGAGCGCCTGCGCGCCCTCAAGGACGTGTGGGCGGTGGCCGTGCTCTTCTTCTTCGTCATGGGCGGCATCTACGGCGGGTTCTTCACCGCCACCGAGGGCGCGGCGATGGGCGCGTTCGGGGCCATGGTCTTCGCGCTCTCGCGCCGCGCGCTCACGTGGCGGACGCTCTACGACGCCCTGCTGGAGAGCGCGCGCACCACGTCCATGCTCTTCATGATCCTGATCGGCGCGCTGATCTTCGCGGAGTTCGTCAACATCACGACGATGCCGGACGATCTCAGGGACTGGGTCACGCGCTTCAACCTGACCCCGACCATGGTGGTGGCGGCGATCTGCGCGATCTACGTGGTGCTCGGCACGGCGATGGAAGAGCTGTCGATGATCCTCCTCACCATCCCGGTGTTCTTCCCGGTCATCGTGCACCTCGGGTTCGACCCGGTCTGGTTCGGCATCATCATCGTGTGCGTGGTCGAGATCGGCCTGATCAGCCCGCCCGTCGGCATGAACATGTTCGTACTCCGGACCCTGATCCCCGAGGTGAGCACGGCGACCATCTTCAGCGGCGTGCTGCCGTTCATGTGGGCCGACGTCGTGCGCCTGGCCATCCTGGTCGCGTTCCCCTGGCTCTCGCTGTGGCTGCCGAGCATGATGCGATGACCGCTTGGTGCTATCCTCCCGGGCTGTGAGCTCGGGACGCTGACCGTCGAGCCGCGAGGAGGAAGGACATGGGCCTATCGGTAGGGTTCATCGGCGTCGGGAACATGGGGAATCCGATGGCGGCCAACGTGGTGAAGGCCGGCTTCGCGATGACGGTCTTCGACACCAACCCAAAGGCGATGGAGAACCTGATCGCGGCCGGGGCGCGGCGCGCCGGCTCGGCGCCGGACGTCGTGGAGCAGTCGGAGATCGTCCTGACCTCGCTGCCCGCGTCTCCGGACGTCGAGGCCGTCTACCTCGAGCCCGGCGGCCTGGTGGACCGCGCCCGGCCCGGGACCATCCTGATCGACCTGAGCAGCGTGCTGCCCTCGACGCCCCGGAAGATCGAGCCCCGGGCCAAGGCGCGGGGCGTCCACTTCCTCGAGGCGCCCGTCAGCGGCGGCGTGAGCGGCGCGCGCGCCGCCACGCTGGCGATCATGGTCGGTGGCGACGCGGAGCCGTTGGCGCGCGCGAAGCCCGTGCTCCAAGCCATCGGCCCGAACATCTTCCACGTCGGCCCCGTCGGCGCGGGCAACACCGTGAAGGCGATCAACAACATGATGGCCTGCGTGAACGGCGTCGCGATGATGGAGGGGCTCGTGCTCGGCGTGAAGGCGGGGCTCGACCCGATGACGATCTACGAGGTCGTCAAGGCGAGCAGCGGCGGCAGCAAGGCGCTCGAGCGCATCCCGAAGGCGCTCATCCCGCGCGACTTCGAGCCCGGCTTCAAGGTGGCCCTGATGAACAAGGACCTCGAGACGTTCACCACCATCGCGAAGGAGCTCCACGTGCCCGTCAGCTTCGCGAACGTCGCCCAGCGCTACCAGCAGGCCGCGCTGGCGGCCGGGCTCGGCGAGCAGGACACGAGCGTGGTCCTGACGATCATCGAGCGCCTGGCGGCGGTGCAGGTGCCGCGCGGCGCGCCGCGGAAGGGCGACGCGCGATGAAAGTCGGGCTCCACTCCGTCAACCTGCACGGCTGCGCGCACCCCGACGCCGCGGCACGGCTCGGCCGGGCCGCCGAAGCCGCCGGCTTCGAGTCGCTCTGGGTCGCCGACCACGTCGTGCTGCCCGATCCGCCGGTGGCCGGGCGTCCGATGGCCCCCGACATGCGGCTGCTCGACCCGATCGTCGCGCTCACCTTCCTCGCGGCGCACACGTCGCGGGTCCGGCTCGCCACCGGCGTCATCATCCTGCCGCAGCGCCAGGCCGTCGTGCTTGCCAAACAGCTCGCCTCCCTCGACGTGCTCTCGAAGGGCCGGGTCGTCTTCGGCCTCGGCGTCGGCTGGTGCGAGCCGGAGATGCGCGCGGTCGGCGTGCCGTTCGCCGAGCGTGGTCGCGTCGCCGACGACTACCTCGCGGCCATGCGCGCGGTGTGGACGCAACCGAAGCCGTCGCATCGCGGCCCGTACGTCTCGTTCGACGGCGTCCAGGCGATGCCGCGCCCGGTGCAGACGCCGATCCCGATCGTCGTGGGCGGACGGACGCCGCCGGCGTATCGCCGCGCGGTGACGCAGGGTCACGGCTGGTACGGGTTCGGACTCGACGTGGCGCAGACGCGGACGTGCGTGGCCGCGCTGCGCGAGGCGGGGCGGACGCACGCGCGGCCGGCGGAGCTGGGCACGCTCGAGATCAGCATCACGCCGCCGGGCTACGACGTCCCGGACAAGGCGACGCGCGAGGCGTACGCCGCGGCCGGGGTCGATCGGCTCATCCTGCGGCCGCGCCCGGAGATGGACGCGCCGGCGCTCGAGCGCTTCGCCGCGGAGGCCGGCCGCGCCCTCGGCCTCAAGGCCTGATGGGCGCCGCGCCCCCAAGCGCGAGGATCAGGCGAGGAGGAGCCGGGCCGGCTGCAGCGTCCGGTTGAATGGGTTCAGGACGAAGCCCAGGATCTCGAGGGTGACGACGCCGAGCAGCGCCTCGTCACCGGCTTCGCCGAGAATCACGGGCGTGTGCGCCTCGCCCTGGGGCAGCGCGATGTGACACTCGGAAACGTCGCGGTCGATCAGCGTCCCGTCGGCGAGCGCGAAGGTCATGCGGCGCTTCGGCGCGAGGTCGATCGCCCGCCAGTCGGCGAGCGGGAGCAGGCTGTACTTGGCCCCGCTGTCGACCATGAACCGCACCGCACGCGAGGCGCCCGAGGGCCCGGTGACCACGCCCTCGACGTACGTCAGTCCCACCGCATCGCTCCACGCATCGCCCGCGTCTCTCCACCCGCCATTGTAGTGGAGCGCGACTCGCGTGTCGTGTCTCCATTCGGAGACGGCACCTGACGCCGTGTTCCGACGGCGACCTCAGTCGAACACGAGCACCGTGCGCGCGACTTCCCCGGCCTTCATCGCGCGGAAGGCCTCGTTGATGTCGTCGAGCCGTCCCCGGCGGGTGACCATCTCGTCGAGCAAGAGCCGCCCCTGGCGATAGAACTCGAGGTAGCGCGGGATGTCGACGCGGAAGCGGTTCGAGCCCATCCGCGACGTCTGCACCCGGCACTCGGGCCGGATGGCCATCCAGGGGAATTCGATCTTCGCGTCCGGCGGCAGGACGCCGACGATCGTCGCGGTGCCCCGGATCGCGAGGCTCTCGATCGCCTGCCGCACCAGCGTCGTGTTGCCGACGGCCTCGAAGGCGTGATCGACGCCGGCGCCGCCGGTGAGCGCGCGCACCGCCTTGACGGGATCGTCCTTCGCGCTGTTCACGACGTGCGTGGCGCCGACTCGCTTCGCCATCTCGAGCTTCGAGTCGAAGACGTCCACGCCGATGATCTGCCGCGCGCCGCCGATGCGCGCGCCCTGAACGATCGCCAGGCCCACGCCGCCGCAGCCGAACACGGCGACGGTCTGCCCGGCCTCGAGCCCCGAGCTCCGGAGCGCGGCGCCCACGCCGGTGAGGACGCCGCAGCCGACGAGCGCGGCGCGGTCGAGCGGCAGGTCCCCATCGATCTTCACGACCGAGTTCTCGTGGAGCAGCATGCGCTCGGCGTAGCTCGAGACGCCGATGAACTGTCGGAGCGGCGCGCCCTTCTGCGAGAGGCGCGGCGGCGCCCCCTTCCCGCGCGTGACCAGCCCGCCCGTGCAGAGATTCGGATGGCCGCCGAGGCACTGCTCGCAGCTCCCGCAGAAGCCGGAGAGGCACGCGACGACGTGATCGCCGGGCCGCACGGTCGTCACGTCCGTGCCCACGGCCTCGACCACCCCGGCGCCCTCGTGTCCCAGGACGATCGGCTGATCGAGCGGCCACCGGCCCACGCCATCGACGACGTGGAGGTCGCTGTGGCAGACGCCCGTCGCCGCGGTGCGGACGAGGACCTCACGGCCCCACGGCTTGTCGATCTCGACCGATTCGATCGTGAGCGGCTCGTGCGGCTTCCGGAAGACCGCGGCCATCATCTCCATGGCGACCTCCTCGCCTTCCGACTCAACCCGGGAGCTTCCAGCCGAGCCACGTGCAGACGGCGCGGCCCATGACCAGCTCTTTGTCACGGGCCGACAACCACGGAAGCTCTTCAGTGAACATCGTCACGCACTGGCGCCACGAGCACGGCATCCGCGTGATGTCGGTGCCCCAGAACATCCGCTCGGGCCCGAACGCGTCGTGGATCCGGCGGAGATGATCGTGGATGTTGCGATACGGATACGGCTCGCTCGAATAGCTCGGCGCGCCGGTCGCCTTGATCGCGACGTTCGGGTACTTCGCGAGCGCCAGCATCTCGGGAAGGCTCGCCCACGCCGCGTCGTCCTTCATGGCCGGCGAGGAGCGCCCGAGGTGATCGATGATGAGCTTGAGCCGCGGATGCCGCTCGGCGACCTGCGCGACCTTCGGCATGAACTCGGCGGCGAGGAGCGCCACCGGCAGCCCGGCGCGCTCGGCGGCGGGCCAGAGCCAGTCCATCGTGCCGTCCGTCGGCCACGTCTTCTGGTGCGGCTGCAGGAACGTGAAGCGCAGGCCGAGCATCCCCGGTCGCTGCTTCCAGGTGTCGATCAGCGCGCGGCTCTCGGCGCGGTCGAGCGGGAAGTTCCCGAGGATCGCGAGCCGGTTCGGATTCCGGCGCGCCGCCTCGACGGCCAGCTCGTTGGCGTTCGGATCCCACGACGTCGGCGGATGGACGACGGCCGCATCGACGCCCCCCTCGTCCATCTCCTTCAGCAGATCGTCCGCCGTGAAGGCCGGCACCTGCCGGTGGTTCGCGTTCGTCGGCTTGCCGCCCGACCAGAGGTGGACCTGCGCGTCGACGATCAGCACGGTGTCCTCCCTAGACCTTCAGGACTTCCTGGCCCGCGCCCGCCTCCAGCTCGCAGGCGTTGACGGTCATGGCCAGCATGCTGTAGTACCCGATCGCTCCGGTGAGCTGAATGAATCCGTCGTCCCCGAACCGCTTCTGGAGCGCCTTCACGCTCGCCGCGTCGGCCCTGTGCTGTCTGATGAGCTGCTGGGTGAACTCCACGATCTGGGCGTCCTCGGGCGGGAGACCGCGCGCGTGCTTCTCGCGGACGGCCGTGATCGTCCCCTCGGGCACGCCGAGCTTCCGCGCCTGGCCTGTCTGGGCGCCCCACACGTAGACCGCGTCGAGCTCGCGCGCGACCGTCATTGCGGCGAGCACCCGCACGCGCATGTCGAGCGAGCCCTCGAAGCGGACGAAGGCGCCCAGATGCGCGACTCGGCCGGCCAGCTCCGGACAGTGGAGGAACATCGTGAACGGTCCCTGGAGCGCGCCGCGGCTCTTGACGATGCCGTCCACGATCGCCTGATCCTTCGCGGCCACCTGGTTCTTGCTCGTGATGGGCGTCAGCCTTGCCATGATCACCTCACGTCTTCTCGAAGTCGGTGCGCTCGTACACGGGCAGTTTCTGGAGGTAGCGGCGCAGGCAGTCGAGGCCGAGCTCGACCGCCCCCAGGCGCAGCCACTCGCGGCCGCCGAGGATGCGGCTGCGCCGGGAGGCGACGTCGTCCTCGGTCGCGATCGCCAGGCACACGGTCCCGCCGAACTCGATCCGGTCCGGGCCCTCGTCGAGGGCGATCAGGACCGCCAGCGCGTGCGTGGCGCCGGTGTGACGCCGCGCCGCCTGCGCGACGGCCTCCGCCGTCTCGCGCGTGGGCTCGCCCGTCGCGGGAGCGCCCTCGAGACCGACCGCCGCGCACACCTCGGCGAGCTCGCGCGCCACGACGCCGCGGCGGAAGACCCGCTCGGCGCGCGGCAGGTGGGCGATGCGCGCGGCGATCTGGCCGCCCGTGAACGTCTCCACGGTGGAGAGCGTGCCCTGACGGCTCGCGAGCTCGCCGAGGACCACGCCCTCGAGCGTCTGATCGTCCTCGGCCATGATGAAGTTGCCGAGGCGCTTGCGCACTTCCCGCTCGACCGGCTCGAGCTTCCTCCGGACGTCGTCCGCGTCGGTGCCGCGCACCGTGAGCTTGGTCTCGAGCTGCGGGTAGTGGGCGCGGAAGCCGAGCTTCACACTCCCGTCCGGGACGAGCTCCTCCACGCCCTTGAGCAGGGCGTCCACGTGCGATTCGCCGAGCCCGTACGAGTGGAACCGCTTCAGCTGGATCACCGTCTGCAGGCCGCTCTTCGCGAGGAGCCGCGGAATGACCTGCTCCTCGAGCATCCGGCGGAGCTCGCGCGGCACGCCCGGCGTGAAGAAGAAGCGGGCCCGGCCGATGTCGAGCGCGAAGCCGCACGCGGTGCCGATCGGGTTGTCGATCACCTCGGCGGTGGCCGGCAGCATGGCCTGCTTCCGGTTGTTCGGCGGCATCACGCGGCTCCGCCGGCGGAAAAAATCTTCCATCCGTGCGAGCCAGTCCTCGTGGAGCACGAGCTCGACGCCCGCGGCCTGCGCGGCGACCTCCTGGGACAGATCGTCCACCGTGGGGCCGAGCCCGCCGTTGACGATGACGGCGTCGGCGCGCTCCCCCGCGAGCCGGAACGCCTGCAGCAGGCACTCCCGATCGTCGCCGACCGTCGTCTCCCACCGGACCGAGAGCCCCACATCCTCGAGCTTCTGGCCGATGTAGGCGAAATTGGTGTTGACGATCTTCCCCGTCAGGACCTCGTCGCCCGTGCAGATGACCTCGATCCTCATTGCGACAGGATCATACACTCTCATGTACTCTTTCGGGCCATGGGCTTCTCCCCGGACACGCTGCGCGACCGCGTGGCGCTCGTGACCGGCGCCGGTCAGGGCATCGGGCGCGCCATCGCACTCGAGCTGGCCAGGGTCGGCGCCGACGTGGTGGCCTGCGGGCGCCGGCGCGCGGCGCTGGAGACCGTCGCCGACGCGGTGCGCGCTGAAGGACGCCGGGCGCTGGCCGTCGCCTGCGACGTCGGGGACGCGCGGCAGGTGGATGCCGCGGTCGCCCGGACACTCGACACGTTCGGCCGCGTCGATCTCCTCGTCAACAACGCGGGCTACCGGATCCGCTCGCGCTTCGAGGACCTGCCCCGGGCCGAATGGGACGCGATGGTGCAGACGAATCTCACCGGCGTCTTCCTGCTCTCCCAGGCCGTCGGTCGTGTGATGATCGGACAGCGGGCCGGCAAGATCGTCAACGTGACGTCGGTGGCGGGACGCAGCGGCGCGCGGGGGCTGGCGGCCTACGCCGCCACCAAGGCGGGCGTGATGGTGCTGACGCAGAGCCTCGGCGCGGAGTGGGCCAAGCACGGGATCACCGTCAACGCGGTGGCGCCCGGACCCGTCGAGACGGAGGGCGTGCTGGAGGTGTGGAAGACGCCCGCGATGATCGCGCAGGCGGCCCGCGAGGTGCCGCTCCAGCGCCTCGGGCGGCCGGAGGAGATCGCGTGGGCGGTGATCTTCATCGCCTCCGATCAGGCGAACTTCATAACCGGGGAGACGCTGTACGTGAGCGGCGGTCCCCGGGTGGCCAACCGCGAGGACTAGATGAAGGTCTCCTTCGGTGTGAGCGTGAGCCCGGCGACGCCGCTGCTGCACGAGAAGGACACGCGCCGGTTCATGGACCTCGTGCGGATGGCCGACGACTACGGCGCCGAGGCCGTCGGGACGTTCGACACCGCGTTCATCGGCGGCGACGCCTACGTGAGGGCGACGCTCATCGCCCTCGCGGCGCCGCGCGCCCGCGTCGGCCTCCGCCCGACGAACCCGCTGACCCGCGAGCCGCAAGTGATGGCGTCCTTCCTGGCGTCGATCGACGCGCTGACCGGGGGCCGCGCGTTCATGGACATCGCCAGCGGCGACAGCGCGGTGCTCAACATCGGCCATCGCGTCGCCTCGCGCGCCCGGATCGAGGATTACGTCACGTGCGTGCGCGGCCTGCTCGCCACGGGCGAGGCGACGTACCAGGGCCGGCCGCAGCGCGTCCGCTGGGCGTCCACCGCGGTCCGCCCGCGCGTTCCCATCTCGATCTGCGCCGAGGGACCGAAGATGCTGCACCTCGGCGGCAGAATCGGCGACGGGGTCATCGCCGGCACGGGGCTCCTCCCGGAGGTCATCCGCGACACCGTCCAGAGAGTTCATGCGGGCGCCCGCGAGGCGGGGCGGAAGCCCTCCGACGTGGACATCTGGTTCACGACCCGGTCGTCGCTCCACGAAGACCGCGCGAAGGCCATCGAGAACGTGAAGGCGTCGGTGTCGTCCATCCTGAACCACTCCATGCGGTTCGGCCTCGAGGGCAAGCATGTCCCCGACGAGTTGAAGGCGAAGATCCAGACGTACGTGGACGGCTACGAGCTCTACGATCACGTGCTCCACGAGGGTCGCAACCCCAAGCGCATGCAGGAGCTCGGATTGACCGACTACGCGCTCGAGCGCTTCGCCCTCGCCGGCGATCCGCACGACTGGATCGAGCGCATCGAGCGCGTCGCCGAGGCCGGCGCCCGAAAGCTGTGGGTGGGCCTGCGGGCGAGCGACATGGACAGCCAGCTCCACTACATGCGGATCCTCGGTGAGAAGATCATGGCCCACTTCGTATGACCGCCAGCGACGCCCAGTCGCCGCTCGACGCCGCGCGGAAGCTCGCGCCCATGATCCGGTCCTGCGCCGACGAGATCGAGGCCCTGCGCGAGCTCCCGCGGCCGCTCTTCGAGGCGCTGGCCGACGCCGGGCTGTTCCACCTGGCCGTGCCGCGCGCCATCGGCGGCGCCGAGCTCGACCTGCCCACCTACGTCCAGGTGATCGAGGAGCTCGGCAAGGCCGACGCGAGCACCGGCTGGTGCGTCAACCAGGGCGCGATCTACGCCACCTATGCCGCACGCATGCCGCGCGACATCGCGCGAAAAATCTGGATCGACACGCCGCGCAGCGTCGTCGCCAACACGCCCGCCGCGACCGCCAAGGCGGTCGTGGTGCCCGGCGGCTACCGGGTGATGGGTCGCCAGGGCTTCAGCACGGGCTGCCGGCACGCAGCGTGGGTGGCCGCGCACGCCCAGATCATCGAGAACGGCCAGATCCGCCTCGAGCACGGTCAACCGGAGACGCGCTATCTGTACGTGCCGGTCGCCGAGGCCGAGCTGCTGGACACGTGGCACGTGCGCGGCATGCGCGGCACGGGGACGCATCACTTCGCCGTGAACGACGTCTTCGTGCCCGCCGAGCGCACCGTGCTCTCGGCCACGGCGCCGGTGCTGGAACCCGGGCCACTCTACCGGATCCCCCGGACCCTGTGCTTCGCCTCGGGCGACGCGGCGGTCGCGCTCGGCATGGCGCGCAGCTGTCTCACCACGTTCTTCGAGCTGGCCGGCGCCAAGACGCCGCGAGCCATGGAGGCGCTGCTCCGCGATCAGTCCATGGTCCAGGCGAGCGTCGGCCGGTGCGAGGCCCACCTGCGCGCCGGGCGGGCCTTCCTGATGGAGACGGTCCGCGAGATCTGGACGGCCGCGCTCTCCGGTACCATCACGCTCGACCTGCGGGCGACGCTGCGCCTCGCCACGACGCACGGCATCCGGCTGGCGGCGCAGATCATCGACACCGTCTACAACGCCGCCGGCGCGACGGCGGCCTACGAGAGCAATCTCCTCCAGCGCCACTTCCAGGACATCCACGTGATCACCCAGCACCTCCAGGGCCGCCTCTCCCACTACGAGCTGGTCGGCCGCCACTGGCTCGGCCTGCCGGTGGACGAGAACAGGCTCTAGGGAAGCACCCGGGCGACCCGCCGCAGCCGCCCGGACGTCAGCAGCAGCAGCGCGCTCGTGGCCACCACGGCGCCGCCGATCAGGACGGCGAAGCGAGCGTCCACGACGGCGGCCAGCGCTCCGGCCAGGAGGCCGCCGAGGGGCAGCAGGTTCCAGCACAGCGAGAAGATGCTCATCACGCGGCCGCGAAGCTGGTCGGGCACGCTCTGCTGGATGAGCGTGTTGATCTGCGTCAGGTAGAACGTGTTGCTGAAGCCGACGCAGAGCAGCATGGGCAGCGCCAGCCACATCGCCGGCGATCCGGAGAACAGCATGAGCGTGAACCCGAGGCACGCCCCCGCGACCAGCAGCACCGTGCCCGGGCGCCCGATGCGATGGGCGATCGTCGCCAGCGTGAACGTGCCGGCCAGCGCCCCCGCCCCGTGCGCGGCCTGGAGCAGCCCGTATCCGGTCGAGCCCATCGCGAAGTAGCGGTCGGCGTAGATCGGCAGCAGGGTGAGGTAGGACATGCCGAACAGGCTGTTCAACAGGGCCAGGCTGATCAGGCTCGCGAACACGAAGTTCCCGCCGACGAAGCTCAGGCCCGCGAGGAATTGGCGGACGACGTGCCGCCCATCGCCACCCGGGGCGTCTCCGCTGATCCGCAGACGCGTGTAGAGCCCGAGCGCGGTACAGGAGGCCAGCGCCGCCAGGCCGAACCCGATCGCGCCGCCGAACGCCGCGATCAGGAGGCCGGTGATCGACGGGCCGATCATCCGGCCGGCCTGCCACGGGATCGAGCCGAGCGCGATCGCGTTCGGCAGGCGCGCGCGATCAACGAGCTGGGGAATCAGCGACATCCGGCTCGGCTCGTCGAAGGCCCTGAAGGTGTTGCTCAACGCCGCGAGCACGAGCAGGTGCTCGACGCGGACCAGCCCGAGGACCGTCAGCGCGAAGGCGAGCGCCAGCGTCAGCGACGTCAGGATCTGCGTGGCGATCAGCAGCCGGAGCCGGTTGACGCGGTCGGCGAGGACCCCGCCGACCAGCTGGAAGACGAGCAGGGGCGCCCCCTGCGCGAGGCCGAGGTAGCCGAGGTGCAGCGGGTCTCCGGTCAGCTCCCACATGATCCAGGCGAAGGTCACGTACTCGGCGCGATGCCCCAGGACGTAGAAGACGAGCCCGAGCCAGTACCAGCGGTAGTTCGACCCCTTCAGCGCGGCGAAGGTCGAGCGGGTCTCTTTGGGGATCACCGTGCGTATGATAAGGGTCTTCCGATGCTCTTTCCGACCACTCTCGTCGGCAGCTACCCGCAGCCCGAGTGGCTGATCGACCGCCGGAAGCTCGCCGGCCGCTTTCCGCCCCGCGTGCGGGCGCGCGAGCTGTGGCGCGTCCCCGAGCCGTGGCTCGCGGAAGCGCAGGACGACGCCACGCGGCTGGCGATCCGCGCCCAGGAGGACGCCGGGCTCGACATCGTCACCGACGGCGAGATCCGGCGCGAGAGCTACTCGAACCGCTTCGCCACCGCGCTCGAGGGCGTGGACCTCGACCATCCCGGCTCCGCCCTCGACCGCTCGGGCCATCCCAACCCCGTCCCGCGCATCGTCGGGCCGATCCGTCGCAAGCAGCCGGTTGAGGTCGAGGACGTGCGCTTCCTGCGCGCCCACACGCGCCGGCCGATCAAGATGACCGTGCCGGGCCCGTTCACGATGTCGCAGCAGGCGCAGAACGACTACTACCCGAGCGAGGAGGCGGCGGCGATGGACTACGCCGTCGCGGTGAACGCGGAGATCCGCGACCTCTTCGCGGCCGGCGCCGATGTCGTGCAGGTGGACGAGCCGTACATGCAGGCGCGCCCAGAGAAGGCGCGGCGGTTCGGGCTCGCGGCGCTCAACCGGGCGCTGGCGGACGTCGGCGGCACGACGGCCGTGCACATCTGCTTCGGCTACGCGGCGATCATCCACGAGCGGCCGTCGGGCTACTCGTTCCTGCCCGAGCTGGCCGGGTGCGCCTGCGCCCAGGTCTCGATCGAGACGGCGCAGGCGAAGCTCGACTGCTCGGTGCTCGCGAGGCTCGCCGGCAAGCAGATCATGGTCGGATGCCTCGATCTGAACGACCCGACCGTCGAGGCGCCGGAGACGGTCGTCGCGCGCATCGAGCGCGCCCTGCCCTACGTCAAGCCGGAGAACGTCATCCTCGCGCCCGACTGCGGGATGAAGTACCTGCCGCGCGACGTCGCGTTCGGGAAGATGCAGGCGATGGTCGCGGGGGCGAAGCTCCTGCGCGAGCGGCACGGCGGGCGACGACAGGGATGAAAGAGTGCTGACGGCGGCGGAGATCGAGCGATTCATCGCTGACGGATACGTCGCGGTGCGGGGAGCGGTGCGACAGCGTGCAACGACCTTGGCCGATCTCGGCCATGGCTATCTGCTCACGGGCAGAGCCGATCTCGCGACGAGACTTGTCGAGCGCGCCCTGGGAGAACACCGGACCCGAAAGGAACGCGGCAATTTCGCGGGGGCAATGCACGTTCTCGGTGAGATCGAGCTGTGCGGTCCCTCTCTACGGGCGCACGGGCAAGCGTATCGAATCCGAAGAGCACGTCCAGACCGCCATGTCAGTGTGACAGGTTCCGAGCGTGATCACAGCCGACGGCGGGCGGTCATCCGGTAGCCACGAGCCACCATCGATCGGTCTGCATCCTTTACCTGCTCGAGATTCAACTGACTGAGCCGCTGCATCCCCGTGGCCACCGCGGTGGAAATCGACGGGAATCCGCCATACGATTCTTCGACCATCTCGCCCGCGTAGTTGCAGATGCGCCATCGCCATTCGGGGTGGGCCGGGGTTGAGAATGCCGTGACTTGCATTGGGTTGCGTCTCTCCTTAGTGGCTGTCGATGGACACAGCGAAGCTCATGACCTCTTCCCGATAGGGGAAGGAGACGTAGGCGAGTGCCAAGCGGAGCCCCTTGAGCTTGCGGGCCTCGAGCGCCCGTGCGGGGCACGCGACGTCCACGGACTGGACGGTCTCCTGCCCGGGGTCGAGCCGGTCGCTACCGGGCGCGGTGAACGTGAAGCTCGCGTCCGTCCGAGCCTCCGCCAGCTTCATCGGCTGCCACTGGTCGTCGAGATACTGGATCTTCACGGCCACCAGCCGGACGCTGTGACTCTCCGAGGTGTTCCGGAGCCTGAGCGTTCCCGTCAGCCGCGGCTCGACGCGTTTCGCGACCTGTAGGTCCGCAACCTCGCCGGTGACGATGCCGGCCTGGACCGTCACGGACACCGGCGTGATCGTGTAGGTCTTGTCCTCCATCGCCGCTGACGGCGCCGGCGGACCCTGAACGAAGACGTCCAGGATCATGCTAGGAGGGACCGCTGCGCCGGCCGTTGCCGCGGTACCCGCCGTCTTTGCCGCCGGCGCCCCCGGACTTGGCGATCTCCACCTTCAACGTCCGGCCGTCCATGTCCTGGCCGTTGAACTTCTTGACCGCCGCGTCCGCCTCTTCGGCCGTCGTCATCTCGACGAAGCCGAACCCGCGCGAGCGGCCGGTGTCTTGCTCCATCACGACCGTCGCCGACTCAACCTCGCCCGCTTGCGCGAACACCTCGCGAAGACGATCGCTCGACGTCGAGAACGGCAGACCTCCGACGAATAGTTTATGCGCCATGGCGCACCTCAGAATGCAACTCCCGCGGTGAAGAAACGCGCTCTGGAGCAGCGGAAGCGAACGCCAGAGACGGGATCTGGTGAGGACGGAGGTCCACAGCGAACCGACGACCGAACCAGACCTCATGAATATGACGGTGCGATACGTTCCACAGCAGCTCGACCGCCCCGAGGATCGTCGCGAACACCATCGCTATCGCGGCCGCAACGCACACCGTCAGGATGTCATTCAGCATGGCGTTCCCCGGTCAGCCTTCGCCGCCATCTTCCCCGTACGGGTCACGCTCGAGCACCGGGTCGTCGTGGTTGCCCTTCAGCGATTCCCCGTCGACCTCGATGAAGACGATGGCTTGATCCCAGACCGGACGACTCACCCAGATCGCAGAGGCCACCGAGCCCGTGCGCGGATTGACGCCCTGCCACACGCCGCCCGCCGGCCGGAGATCACGCCGGCTCGTCGTCATCTCGCGCTTGCACTCATCGAACCCGTCCTGCGAGAGCGCCCTCACGATCTCGTCCGGGGCCCCGACCCACCCGCGCTCCTGTGCGATCCACGTCATCCCGCCCCGAGCGCGGAGCTCGTGGAGGCCGGTCATCTGTCGCACCGCGCGCATCGCGTTCGCAGCTCCTACCATGGCGGGGCTCCCG
>DATFVL010000273.1 GCA_035260325.1 Candidatus Methylomirabilota bacterium
ACCCCAGAACTCGGTATGCGAACCGCTTTCGACCCCGCCGATGCCGAGGATCCAGCCGGTAATCGTGAAAGTGAGGATTGCAAACCAGCGATTGACAGGACTATCGGCGCGAGCCCTCCAAACATAGACGGCCAAGACTCCGAGCACGACCGCGAGAGACACGAGAGAGACTGAGCGCACGCCCTTTAGTTCGGAGTGCCCAGAACGATGGCGGCATGCGAACCGCCGATACTCTGAGCATGGATGAGAGCAGTTCGCAGGCGGATAGCGCGGGAGACGTTGGGAACGTAATCGAGGTCGCACGCCGGATCTGGGACGGTGTAGTTGATCGTTGGTGGCACGATGCTGTCACGGATCGCAAGGCAAGAGGCCACAATCTGCATTGCTCCACTGGCTGCCAAAGCCTGGCCGCACATAGACTTGATCGAAGAAACCGGCACGCACCAAGCTCGTTTGCCGAGGGCGCGCTTTATTCCTGCAGTTTCTGCGGCATCGTAATCGACTAGAGCGTTTCCGTGAGCACAGACGAAGTCAATGTCTTCGGCCGAAAGCTGAGCGTGTCGGATTGCCGCTTCCATCGCGCGGGCTGCATATTCGCCGGTCGCGTCGACGTTCCGCATATGTGCCCCTTCCGTGACGCTGCCGACTCCGAGGATGCGCGCGTAGATCGGTGCTCCTCTCGCTCTTGCTGAACTCTCATCTTCGACAACGATGATTGCCGCGCCCTCCGCGAGGACCAAGCCACTTCTGAGCTTGTCGAACGGTCGGCTCGCCTCGGCTGGTCGCCCAGACCAACTAGACAGTGCTCCAAGGGCACGGAACGCTTCAATGGAGGCCGCAGAGAGCGGCGTTTCCGTGGCCCCCGCTAGGACCGCGGCAGCGTCGCCGCGTTCGATCTTTTCAGCCGCCCACGCGACCGCATCCAGGCCCGCGACGCAGGCAGTCGCAATGCTGGCCGTTTGCCCGCGCGCTCCGACACTGATAGCCAAGTGGCTCGTCGCCGCATGTCCCGGATACTCGAGAACTGTCCAGGGACGCATGTCTTCGCCATGAAGGAAGGAGAGAAAATTTGAGTGCTCGACGTCCACGAGGCCGCTCATCGAGGTTCCCATCGAGACCATGAAGCGTTCGGCTGGTAACGCCGAGAGATCAAGGCGACTGTCCTTCAGGGCCATCTTCCCGGCCGCGATCGCGAACTGACTGAAGCGCCCCGCGACCTTTATGATTGAAAGCGGCATCCAGTCACGGGCGTTGAAATCGCGAACCTCGCCGACCATCTGGCATTCCCGGGGAAGCTTCGACGCGTCAAACAGCGTCGGCGTGCGGATACCCGATTTGCCCGCCTTCGCGGCGGCCCAGAACTTGTCGACGCCGACGCCGATAGGGGAGAGGATACCGAGCCCCGTGATGACGGGTTGGCGCTTCATTCGACGGGACTCCCCCCGGCAGCGCCGGTTGTCGTTTGCTCCACAGAACCCGGCGCTTACGTTAACAAGAGACCGGCCAAACGGCCAAGTTATACCCTCGGAGGCTGGTAGAATAGGCGAACCGACCACCCATGTCCAGGCCGCCGCTCAGCCGCCGTCGATTCCTCACCCTGCCCCTCGCGCTCCTGCTCGCCCCGGCGGCCCTGCCGTGGGACCGGGCTCGGGCGGCGCCGGACTCGCGACGGGGCACTTACGCCGTGGACGTCGGGATCCTCTACGGGATGCTCGGCTACCACCTGGAGGGGACGCTCAGCGAGACAGTGGATCGGGCTGCGGGCTCCTACGAGGTGAAGATCGCGGGCGAGGGGGACGGTATCGCCAACCGTATCGAGTCGAGCGGGGTCCTCCTGAACGGGCGGTGGGCGCCGCAGGAGTCGCACTCCTTCTTCAGCGTGAAGGGGCGCAAGTCGCGCTCGGACATCGCCTACGACTGGACGCGTCGCACGATCGCGTACCACTTCAGGGGCGAGACCTTCTTCCTCCGGAAGTTGAGAGTGGCGGACGACGTCGTGCCGGTGCCGGAGGAGCTGCACGTGGACGACTCGCTGAGCGCGATGCTCAACTACGCCGACGCACGCTGGTTGCCGCAGGAAGACGGCACCTACCGGACGCACGTCGTCCGCCGCAAGAAGGCGGATGACGAGGGGCCAGACGACGCCCAGAGCGCCTACCGCGCCGAGCTAGTGCCCATCACGCTGAAGGTTGCGTTCGACGCCGCGTCGGGAAAGCGGACGGCGCTGTTCGACCTGACCGGCTTTTCCTCCTGGGCTCGGCGGGACCAGCCCGGGCGGATCACGTTCGGCTACGACAAGCGCCCCGAGCTCCTGACCCTTGGCATGATGCTCGGGACGAGCGTCAAGGTCGAGCTGCGGTCCCCCGCGCCCCAGCCCTCCTAGCTAGATGCACGATCTCGTCACTCTGGGCGAGGTGCTCCTACGCCTCGCCATCCCGTCACCCGCTCGCGTCGAGACCGCGCACCGGCTCGATGTGCAGATCGGCGGTGCCGAGGCGAACGTGGCGGCTGCGTGCGCGCGGCTCGGCCTCAGGGTCGCCTGGATCTCATCGCTGCCGGCGAACCCCTGGGGCGAGCGCGTCCGGCGCGAGCTCGCGGGTCACGGGGTGGACTGCGCCTTCGTCCACATGCGCGAGAACGCCCGCCTGGGCCTCTACTTCCTCGAGTACGGCGTGCCGCCGCGGCCCGTGCGCGTTCTCTACGACCGCCGCGACTCCGCCTTCGCCCGCATGGCGGAGGCCGAGGTGGACTGGGAGCCGGTGCGCCGCGCGGGGCTCGTCCACCTGACCGGCATCACGCCGGCGCTCGGCGACGGCCCGCGCGCCCTCGTCCGGCGCGCGATGCGCGAGGCGCGCGCGTTCTCGTTCGACGTGAACTATCGCGCGAGCCTCTGGGGGCTCGCCGACGCGCGCCGGTTCCTCGACGAGGTGCTGCCCGAGGTGCGCTATCTCTTTCTCGGCGACGGCGAGGCGCGCGCGATCTTCAACCTCACCGGCACCGTCGAGCAGATGCTCGAGGCGCTGGCCCGGCTCGCGCCAAAGGCGACGGTGAGCCTGCAGCAGGGCGAGGCGGGCTCGACGGTGCTCGACAGCCAGCGCTTCTACCGGCCGCGCCACCGGTTCAGCGTGCAGATGGTGGATCCGATCGGCGCCGGCGACGCGTACGTCGCGGGCTTCCTCTGGGCGGTGCTCGGCAAGCGCGAGCTCCAGGAGGCCGTCGAGGTCGGGAACGCCGTCGCCGCGCTCAAGTGCTCCATGTGGGGGGACATCGCGCTCGTGACGCCGCGAGACGTCGAGGAGCTGCTGGCCGGCGGGCCCGACGTCCGACGGTGATGCTGCTATAGTCGAAGCGGTATGGCGGGGGATCGCGTCCTCGACGGCCTCAACGACGCGCAGCGCGAGGCCGTCACCCACGACGCTGGTCCCCTCCTGATCATCGCCGGTGCCGGCACCGGCAAGACCACCGTCATCACCCGCCGGATCGCCTGGCTCATCGCGCAGAAGAAGGCGCGCCCCGAAGAGATCCTCGCGCTCACGTTCACCGACAAGGCCGCCGCCGAGATGGAGGAGCGCGTCGATCAGCTCGTGCCCTACGGCTATGCCGACGTCGAGATCGCGACGTTCCACGCCTTCGGCGACCGGCTCCTGCGCGAGCACGCGCTCGAGCTGGGGCTGCAGCCCGACTTCCGTGTGCTCAACCGCGCCGAACAGGTCATCTTCATCCGCGACCGGCTCTTCCAGTTCCCGCTCGAGCGCTACCGGCCCCTCGGCGACCCGACGCGGCACATCCAGGCGCTGATCACGCTCGTCAGCCGCCTGAAGGACGAGGACATCCCGCCCGACGAGTACGCGGCGCACGCCGAGCGCCTCGGCGCGCTCGCGGCCGCGGCGCCCGGGGACGCGGAGCTCGCCGCGCGGGCGGCGCAGCACGGGGAGCTCGCGCGCACGTACGCGAAGTACCAGGAGCTCATGGCCGCGAGCGGCGCGATCGACTTCGGCGACCAGATCGTGCTGGCCCTCCGGCTCTTGCGCGTGCGGTCCCACGTGCTCGGCGGCCTCCAGCGCCGCTTCAAGTACGTGCTCGTGGACGAGTTCCAGGACACGAACTGGGCCCAGTTCGAGGTCGTGAAGCTCCTGACCGCGCGCCACGCGCACGTCGCGGCCGTCGGCGACGACAACCAGGCGATCTACCGCTGGCGGGGCGCGGCGGTGTCGAACTTCCGGAGCTTCCTCCGGCACTTCCCGCCGGCGCGCGTCGTCGTCCTCACGGAGAACTACCGCTCGCACCACCGGATCCTCGACGCGGCGTACCGCCTGATCGTGAACAATCCCGACCGGCTCGAGGAGAGCGAGGAGGGCCGGCGGTACGGGGTCACCAAGAAGCTCGCCGCCGTGCGGCAGCCCGACGGCCCCGAGCCGCAGCCCCTCCACTACGAGACCGCGAGCCAGGAGGCCGACGCGGTGGCGCAGCTGATCCGCGAGCGCGTCGAGGCGCGCGCGTGGACGTACGACGACGTCGCCGTCCTGGTGCGCTCGAACGGCGACGCCGACCAGTTCCTGCGCTCGTTCAACCTCCGCGGCGTCCCGTGGACCTTCTCGGGCAACGCGGGGCTCTACGGCCGGCCGGAGATCCGCCTGCTCATCGCGTTCCTCCGCGCGGTGGCGCATCCCGACGACTCGGTGAGCGTTCACTACCTCGCGCTGTCGGACATCTACCAGGTGCCGATCGTGGACGTCACGCGCTGCTCCACCTACGCCGACCGCCGCCACCGCTGGCTCTTCGACGTGTTCCGGCGCGCGGACGAGATCCGCGAGATCCGCGACGAGCTGGAGGAGGAGGGACGCGCGGCGATCCGGCGGCTCGTGGCGGACCTCACGCGCTACATGGAGCTCGCGCGCGAGATGCCGACCGGCGAGGTCCTCTACCAGTTCCTCGTGGACTCGGGCTGGCTCGCGCGGATGTCCAAGGCGGCGACCGCGCGCGACGAGGCGGAGGTGCAGAACATCTCGAAGTTCTTCCGCCGGGTCCAGGACGCCTCGAAGGCCCTCCGCTACGACAACCTGCGCGAGTTCGTGAACCACCTGGACGCGCTGATCGACGCCGGGGAGGACCCGGCCGTCGCCGAGGCGGACGTCGAGACACCGGCCGTGCGCGTGCTCACGGTCCACAAGGCGAAGGGACTCGAGTTCCCCGTGGTCTTCCTCGTCGCCCTCGTGCAGGACAAGTTCCCGCTGCGCGGCCGCCGGGAGGCGCTCGAGGTGCCCGTCGAGCTGATCCGGGAGACGCTGCCGGCGGGCGACTTCCAGCGGCAGGAGGAGCGACGGCTCTTCTACGTCGGGATGACGCGCGCGAAGCGCGAGCTCTACCTGACGAGCGCGCGCGACTACGGCGGCGCGCGGCAGCGCAAGGTGAGCCAGTTCGTTCTGGAGGCGCTCGACCTGCCGAAGGACGCCGCGCGCCCCTTCAAGGCGAAGGCGGTCGAGGAGATCCAGCTGTTCGCGCCGCCCGCCGCGCCCGATGACGCGACGCTGGCGCCGATCCCGCCGGACCAGGAGCTGCTGATCAGCCACAAGCAGGTGGACGACTACCAGACGTGCCCGCTCAAGTACCGCTACATCCATCTCCTGCGCGTCCCGATCCTGCGGCACCACCCGGTCGTCTACGGCAGCACGATCCACAAGGTCGTCGAGTACTACCTCCTGCGCCGCGCCGCGGGCAACTACACCTCGCTCGAGGACCTCCTGGCCGTCTACGAGCGCGAGTGGGACAACCAGGGCTTCCTCACGTGGGAGCACGAGGAGGCGCGCAAGGCGGCGGGCCGGCGCGCGCTCACGCGCTTCTGGCACGAGGAGGAGGCGGCGGGGCAGAAGCCCACGTACGTCGAGAAGGAGTTCGGGTTCACGCTCGGCGCCGACCGCGTGCGCGGCCGCTTCGACCGCGTGGACCAGGACCTGTTCGGCGCCACGATCATCGACTACAAGACCGGCGACGTCGCGACGCAGGCGGTGGCCGACCGCC
>DATFVL010000274.1 GCA_035260325.1 Candidatus Methylomirabilota bacterium
ACGAACTTGTAGGGCCCGAGACCGATCGGATGCTTCTTGAAGCCGTCGTCGCCGACCTTCTCCACGTACTTCTTCGGCACAATCCAGGCCGCGCCGGTGGCGGACGTGCCGTAGAACGTCATGAAGTCGGGCCACGGCTCCCTCAGGTGGAAGCTCACGCGCCCGGGGGCCACGACGGTCACCTCCTGGACTTTCTCCTTCAGAAGCTTGGCCCCGGCGCCCTTGTAGCGGTCGAACGAGAACTTGACGTCCTCCGCCGTCACCGGGTCACCGTTGTGGAACTTCACGCCCTTGCGGAGGACGAAGTCGTAGGTCAGGCCGTCCCTCGACACCGTCCAGGACTCGGCCAGGCTCGGCGTGTTGTCGCCCGCGGGCATCGGCTTCACGAGCGCGTCGTGGATGGCGTAGAGCACCATGAACGGCGTGATGAACGCCTCGGTGTCGTTCGGATCGAGCCAGCGCGCGGCGAGGGTGACGTGGATTCCCCAGGTGAGCGTCCCCTCGGGCGCGGCGGCGGCGGGCGAGGGGAGGCCGGCGAGCGGCAGCAGGACGACCAGCGCGAGGGTCAACGAACGGGCGACGAGGGGTCTCAGGTTCATTTGGGCACCAGCGTCTTGAAGCGCGGCATCACCTCGCGCGCCAGCAGCTCCATCGAGTGGCGCCACGCCTTGGGGTTCTCCGCGTAGTCGAAGCAGAAGAGGAGGAGCGTGCCGAAGCCGCCGACCTCCTCGTAGATCGCGTGGAGCTTGTCCGCCACCGTGGCGGGCGAGCCCACCAGCCAGTTGTGCTGGGCGCAGTAATCGGGCGTGACGTCCGAGTCGGGCACGTCCGGCCGGTGCTTCAGGAACTCGGTGAACTGAAAGGACGCGAGCAGCGGCAGGAAGTACTCCCGCATCATGCGGCCCATCATGCCGCCGGCGGAGAGCCGCAGCGCCTCGGCGTCGGTGTCGGCGATGAAGACCTCGCGCACCAGACGCCACTCGGCGCGCTTCGGCGTCCGGCCGCTCCGCGCCGCGCCCTGCTCGACGGACTCCCAGTGGCTCGCGACGTAGGCGGGGTTCAGGTTGAGGCTCATCGGCCAGAAGCCGCGCTCGCCGGCGAGCTTCAGCGTGTCGGAGCCCTTGCTCACCCCGGCCACGCCGATCGGCGGGTGCGGCTTCTGGAACGGCTTGATGTGCGGCCGCAGGGTGTCGAGCATCGTGCCGGTCTTGGTGACGTGCCAGTACTTGCCTTTGTAGTCGAACTCGGCCTCGTCGCTCCAGAGACGCAGGATGATGTCGAGGGCCTCCCGCGTCATCTCGCGGTGCTGGCCCGCGTTGCCGTCGACGTTGAACAGGGCCCAGTCGCTGGGGAGCCCGCTCGCCGCCACGCCGAAGTTGAGCCGGCCCTGTGCCATGTGGTCGAGCATCGCCACGCGGTGGGCCAGCTCGGCCGGGTGGTGGTACGGCATGAGGAATCCGCCGGGGCCGATGCGCATGCGCTCGGTTTGCAGGAGCGCCTGGGCCACGAGCAGGTCAGGCGACGGGTGAGGCTCCCAGGGCGCCGTGTGGTGCTCGCCGATCCACGCCTCGCTGAAGCCGAGCTCGTCCGCCCAGCGGAGCTGCTGGAGGTCCCACCGGTGGCCGTCGTACAGGCTGCGCTCGGGCGGGTGCGACGGCATCGTGAACAAGCCGTAGTCCATGCGAGCCTCCCTGGCCCGGGCGCGCGGCCGGTGCGTGGATTCTACTTCTTACGCCGGCCCCACGAAGCCGATATACGCCCCGCAGGCGTGCTCCGGCAGAACCAGCATCGCCTGCTCGCCGGTGTTGCGCACGCCCCGCGCCGGCGGCACGCCGTGGCTCGCCATGAAGCGCGCCGCGGCCTCCATGCTGCTCGTGCGGTACAGCACCTGGAAGGGGCCGGGCCCGCGCCGGGCGAGCGCCTCGGCGGCGGGACCGGGCTCGACCGGCTGCGCCACGGTCAGGCCGGTCGGGCCGAGGTCGAACACCGCCATGTCCGCCTTGATGACCGCGCCCCGCTGGGTCTTCGGCACCGGCAGGCCGAGCACGCTGCCGTAGGTCTCCACCGTGGCGGCGAGGTCGGGGACCACGATATACACCCGATCCGTGCGCAGCACCCCGTTCCCGTGATCGCCGGCCCGGGGCACTTGCCGGCGCCGCTCGGCCAGTGGCGTGAGGTGCTGGATGAAGACGATGGGCAACGCGTTGCGCGGGCCGAGGCTGGCCACCCGCCATCGCAGCTCCTGGCCCGCGGGCGTGCGGCGGCCGCTCTCGGTGGCGTCGCCGACCTCGACCCCGCGCCGGCGCATCGCCGCCACGTCGGCCGCCAGGTCGTCGCTCTGCACGACGACGTAGCGGAAGCCGCCGCCGCGGGCCAGGAACTCGGCGAGGCGAGCGTCGGAGCTTCCGGGGACGACGGCGTGCCGGTCGCGCAGGCTCAGCAGCTCGAGATAGTCCTCCTGGTGGAAGGCGATGGCGTTGTGGGTCGCCCTGCCGGTGTGGGCGCCGCCGGGATAGATGTTGAAGCCGATCCGCGTATACGCGGCGATGCCCGCGTCCAGGTCCGGGACGCAGATCATGACGTGGTCGATGCGGGTCAGCACGCTGACTCCTCCATGGCGGCTACACGAGGCGGTCGCGCAGGCGCGAGCTCACGCCGTCCACGATCATGACCATCGCGACGGTCACGAGGAGCACCGTCGAGGCGGCGGCGTAGTCGATCATGCGGAGGTAGGTCTGGAGGTAGAAGCCGATGCCCCCCGCGCCGACGAAGCCGAGCACGGTGGCCGCGCGGATGTTGGTCTCGAGGCGATAGAGGATGTAGGACAGGAAGAGCGGCAGGACCTGGGGCAGGACGCCGAAGCGGAGGACCTGCACCCGCGTCGCGCCGGTGGCCGTGATCGCGTCGACCGGGCCCGGGTCGATCCCCTCGATGGCCTCCCCGTAGAGCTTGGCGAGCGAGGTCGTCGTGTACGCGACGACGGCGAGCACGCCGGGGAACGGGCCGAGGCCCACCGCCGCGACGAAGACGAGCGCGTAGACGAGCGTGTCCACGCTCCGGAAGAAGTTCAGCACCGCGCGCGCCGGGTAGAAGAGCGGCGCGGGCGCCACGTTGCGCGCCGAGACGAAGCCGAGCGGGAGCGCCGCCACCGCGGCCGCCGCGGTCCCGAGGAGCGCGATCTCTACGGTCGTCACGGCGCCGGCGAGCGCCGCCGGCAGCACGCGCAGGTCGGGCGGGATCATCCGGCGGATGAAGTCGAGCACCCAGGGCACGCCGCGCGCGAGCCGCACGGGATCGGCGCCGGTGTCCCAGGCGGCCCACGCCAGCGCGACGATGCCGACGAAGGCGACGGCGCGCCTCACGCGGGGGCTCCGTCGCCGTAGATCGCGTGGACGACGGCGGGCGAGAGCGCCGAGGGCGGGCCGTCGAAGGCGACGCGGCCGCGGCGGAAGCCGACGATGCGCGTGGCGTACGCGAGCGCGGTTTCGAGCTGGTGCTGGCTCACCACGAGCGTGAGGCCGCGCTCCACGTTGATGCGCCGGAGGATGTCCATGATGCTCCCGGTGAGCTGCGGGTCGAGGCTCGCCGTCGGCTCGTCGGCGAGGATGACGGCCGGCGACTGCGCCAGCGCGCGGGCGATCGCGACGCGCTGCTGCTCGCCGCCCGAGAGTGTGTCGGCGCGGCGTTCGGCCATGCGCGCGAGCCCGACCTGGGCGAGGCACTCCATGGCGAGCGCGCGGTCGGCCTGGGGGAAGCGGCCGACGAGGCTCGGGAGCGCCGGCACGTACCCGAGCCGCCCGGCGAGCACGTTCTCGAGCACGGACGCGCGGCGCACGAGGTTGAACTGCTGGAAGACCATCCCGATCCGCCGGCGCATCTCGCGCAGCTCCGCGGGCGCGGCGCCCGTGACGGCGCGGCCCGCGACGCGCACGGTGCCCTCCGTCGGCTCGACGAGCCGGTTGATCGCGCGCAGGAACGTCGTCTTGCCGGCGCCGCTCCGGCCGAGGATGACGACGAACTCGCCCTGGCGCACGGTGAGGTCCACGCCATCCACGGCCGTGGTCGCCCCCGGCAGTACGACGCGCAGGCCCTGGACCTCGATCATGGCGTTGGCGCGGCGATCATCGGGTCAGCGCGGGCGGAAGCCGAGCTGGTCGATCGCGGTGCGCACCGGGTCGTAGTCGCGGTCGTCGGCGGGCTCGAAGCCGTCGATGTCGTAGACGCGCTTGAGGAGCGCCGCGTACTTGGGGCCGCGGATCTGCAGGAGCGCCGCGCGGACTTTGGCGAAGGTCGCCGGGTCGAGCCCGTCGCGCGCGGCGATGCCGGCCTCGGGGATCGGCGGGGTCTCCGCGATCCACGTGATCCGCTCGCGCTCCGCCGGATCTTTGAGGTACTGCTCGCGCGCCATGTCGAACGACGCCAGCGCGTCCACGTGGCCGTTCAGGAGCGCGCGCATCGCCGCGTCGTGCGAGCCCGCGAACAGGACCTCGCGGAAGAAGGTCTTGGGGTCGCGGTTCCGGACGAGCCCGCGCTGGATCAGGAGGACCATCGGGTAGACGTAGCCCGACGTGCTCGCCGGGTCCACGAACGCGATCGTCTTGCCGCGCAGGTTCTCGAGCGTCTTGAGGCCCGAGTCCTTGCGGACGTAGAAGCGCGAGGTGAACGTGCCCTTGCCGTGCCAGAGGTTCCTCGCGACGATCATGGCCTTCGCCTCGCGGTTCGCGAGGACGTAGCCGGCGGGATGGACGAACGCGAGGTCCGCGGTGCGGTTCCTCAGCGCCTCGATGACCGCGGCGTAGTCCGACGCGACCGTCACCCGCACGGGCGTCCCCACGAGCTTCGCGAGGGCCTGACCGAACTCCTCGCCCGCGGCGATCAGGTCGGTGGGCTTCTGCGACGGCGTGAGGACGAGGTGCAGCGGCCGGTCCGCAGCCCGCGGCGCGCCGGCGGCGGCGAGCAGGGCCGCCAGGACCGCCGCGGCCGCGAGCGCGCGTCTCGTCAGGGACGGACCCGGTCTAGCGCGCAATGTCCACGCGCTGGATGACCTCGTGCGTCTCGAACACGTTGGGGCCGGCGAACAGCTCCTTGGGCGGCCGGTTCCGGTGCGCCTCGCGGAACTCCTCGCTCTCCGTCCACGCCTGGAAGTCGGCCTCCGTGTCCCACCAGGTCATGACCATGTACGCGTCGCCCTTGATCGGGCGCAGGAGCTGGAAGCCGCGGCAGCCGCGCCGCTTCTCGACGAAGCCGGCGCGCCCCTGGAAGCGCGCCTCGAACGCCGCCTCGTGGCCCTTCGCGACCGGGATCCGGTTCGTGACGACGATCATCTGAGCAACTCCTCCGCGATCCGCTTGACGTCCGCGGCCTCGACCTGCCCCTTGTGCGTCTTCATGACGTCGCCGACGAGGCGACCCGCCTGCTTCGCGTCCGTGATGCCGAGCGCCGCGAGGCGCTCCTTGACGAGCGCGCGGACCGCGGGCTCGTCGAGCCCCTTCGGCAGCCAGCGCTCGCAGAACGCGATGTCGAACCGGAGCTGCGCCGCCTGCGCCGCGCCGCGCTCGCCGGCCTTCTCGAACTCGACCAGCGCCTTCTGGAGCTGCTTGCGGTACGCGCCGACGACGTCGAGCACGAGCGCGTCGTCCACCGTGCCGGTGAAGCCCTTCGCGGTCCGCCGCTCCTGGAGCTTCGACTTGAGCATGCGCACCACGTCGGCCGCGGGCTGGTCCTTCGCCTTGATCGCCTGCGTGAGCGTGTCGTTGAGCTGCTGCTCGAGTCCCATGGCGCCTCCAGTGACTCTCGCTAGGATACTACGTCGGCTTCACGCCCTCAGCCGCCAGGAGGTACTGCGTGTGCGCCTCGCCGCCCGCGCGGACCCACTCGCGGTACTCGACCTCGGCGGCCCAGCGCTCCGCCTCCGCGATCGCGCCGTCGGCCACCATCTGGTGCCCGCGCGTCGCGGCGACCTGCGCCCAGATCCCTGCGCGGAGCGCCCACTCGGGCCCGCCCCGCCGTGCCACCTCGTGCTGCGGCGTGACCGTGACGTCGCGCAGGCCGGCCTCGGCGAGGAGCGCGGCGAGGCGATCGGCGATCACGTTGTCCATGCCGGCCGATGCCCTCCACGCGAGGAACGCGGCGTAGAAGCGTTCGAGGCTCGCCGGCGGCTCCGGCGTCCACCGGGCCTTCTCGTGATTGAAGTCGAGGACGATGACCCGGCCGCCCGGCTTCGCCGCCCGCGCCATCGCCCGAACGGCCGCGAGGGGATCGGCGAGCCACTGGAGGACGCGCGCCGCCGTGACGATGTCGAACGTGTCGCTGAACGGCAGGCGGCAGGCGTCGGCGACCTCGAACGTGAGCCCGGGGATCGCGCCGTGGGCGCGCCGCGCCGCCTCGATGAACGGCGCGTTCGCGTCCACGCCGAGGGCCCGGCCGCCGGGCGCCACGCGCTCGGCGATCCCGCGCGTGATCGCCCCGGTGCCGCAGCCCACGTCGAGCACGGCGAGGCCCGGGCGCAGCAGCGCGGCGAGGCGGCGGTGCGCCGTCGCGAGCGAGCGCGCGTCCAGGACGGCCGCCGTGCCCTCGGGCATGTGGGCGCGGCGGCGCGCGACGTCGTCGCCGCTCAGCGGCGTGCCGCGGCGAGCGCGTCCCGCATGCGGTCGAGGCCCTCGGCGAGCTGCGAGCGCGGGCAGCCGAAGTTGAGCCTGACGAAGCCCGCGCCGCCCCGGCCGAACGTCGCGCCGTCGAGCCACGCGAGGGAGGTCCCCTCGCGCGGCGCCACGACGACGCCGGGCAGATGCTTTCGCGCGTCGTCCACGCGGTCGAAGTCGTGGCCCATCGCGCTTCACGGTATCATGCTCCGGCGGGAGGAACGACCCATGGCGACGCGGATCGGCATCGTGGGGGCGGGCGCGATCGGCAGCGTGGTGGGCGGGCTGCTGACGAAGGCCGGGCACGACGTGACGCTCATCGACCAGTGGCCCGAGCACGTGGAGGCGATGCGCCGGCAGGGCCTCAGGCTCTCGGGCACCTGCGGCGACCACACGGTCAAGGTGCGGGCGCTCCACCTGCACGAGGCGCAGCGCATCGAGGCGCCGTTCGACGCGGTCTTCGTCGCGGTGAAATCCTACGATACAGAGTGGGCGACGGCGCTCGGCGTCGCGTACCTCGGGCGGCCCGACGGGGTCGTCGTGGACTTCCAGAACGGTGTCAACGACGAGCGCGTGGCGGCCGTCGCCGGGCGCGAGCGCACCCTCGGCTGCGTCATCACGATCGGCGCCGGGCTCTACGAGCCCGGCCACGCCATGCGGACCGACTCGGGGACGCTCGGGTTCAAGATCGGCGAGCTCGACGGCAAGGACACGCCGCGCGCCCGCGAGCTGGCGCGGATCGTCAGCGACGTGGCGCCGGCGAAGGTGACGACGAACCTCTTCGGCGAGCGCTGGTCGAAGCTCGCGGTCAACTGCATGGCGAATCCCCTGGCGGGGCTCTCCGGCCTCGGCTCCGCCGAGGTCCGCAGCGAGCCCGCGCCGCGGCGGATCGCCATCCGGCTCGCGGCCGAGGTCGTCGGCGTCGGGCGCGCGTGCGGCCATGAGGTCGAGCCGATCTACGGGATCGCCGCCGGGCGCTTCGTGGACGCGGCCGGGGGGCGCGGCCTCGCCGAGGTCGAGGCGGACATGGCGGCGAGCGCCAGGTTCCTCGCGGGTGGCCGGCCCTCGATGCTCCAGGACGTGATGCGCGGGCGCCGCACCGAGATCGACTACCTCAACGGCTACGTGGTCGCTCAGGGCCGGCGCGTCGGCGTCCCGACGCCGTTCAACGAGGCGGTCGTCGAGCTGTACCACCGGCACGGCGTCGGCACGCTCAAGCCGGATCCGAAGAACCTCGAGCCCCTGACCCGGCTCCTGCCGCGCTAGTGGCCGCGCGCGTTCCCGCTCCGGCGCTCCTCGACCCGGCATGACGATCGAGGAGTACGCGCGGCGACCGCGCGAGGAGCGGCTCGCGCGCCTCGCGCGGTCGCCCGGCGAGCTCGGCGCCGCCGTCGCGGGACGGAGCGACGCGGCGCTCGCGCGCCGTCCCGCCGCGACGAGCTGGGCGGCGCTGGAAGTCCTCTGCCACCTCCGGGACAACGAGGAGTCGTTCCTCGAGCGCTTCCGCCAGATCCTCGAGACGGACGAGCCCCGGTTCCCGCGGAGCAATCCGGACCGATGGGCCGAGGAGCGGCAGTACCTGACGAACGACGCGGCGGGCGCGCTCGCCGCCTTCGAACGGCGCCGCGGCGAGACGCTCGAGCTCCTGCGCGGGCTCGCGCCGGGCGCGTGGGGGCGGGCCGGCGTGCACCTCGACTCGCGCGGCCGCCGGACGCTCGACGAGTTCCTCTCCGTGATGGCCTGGCACGACGACAACCATCTCGACCAGCTCCGGCGCGCCCTCGAGGGCCGGGCGTAGCCATGCTCCTCACCAACGGCCGCGTCTACACGCTCGATGCCGCGGACACGGTGGTGGACACGCTCGTGGTGCGCGACGGGCGCATCGCGTTCGCGGGGCGCCGTCAGGACGTGAACCCGCCGGCCGGCGAGCCGGTCGTGGACCTCCGCGGCCGCGCGGTCCTGCCGGGCCTGGTGGATGCCCACGCCCACCTGCTGTACCTCGCGCGCGCCCGCTTCACGCTGAACGCCGCGCACGCGCGCTCGGAAGAGGAGGTCGCCGCGCGCGTCGCGGCCGAGGCGGCGCGGCTCGCGCCGGGGGAGTGGATCGCGGGCCGCGGCTGGGACCAGACGCTCTGGCCCGGCGGGCGCTTCCCGACGAAGGCGTCGCTCGACCGCGCGGCGCCAGGATCTCCCGTCGCGCTCGTCCGCGTGGACGGCCACGCGACCTGGGCGAGCTCGGCGGCGCTGCGGCTCGCCGGGATCGACCGCCACACCGGCGATCCGGCGGGCGGGCGTGTCCTGAAGGACGCGGCGGGCGAGCCGACGGGGCTCCTCGTGGATTCGGCGCAGGACCTCGTACGCGCCGTGCTGCCGCCACCGTCCCCGGAGCGCTTCGACCGCGCCGTCGGCGAGGCGATCGCCGAGTGTCTCGCGAAGGGGCTCACGGGCCTCCACGAGATGGGCGCCGACCTCGACGCGCTCGCGGCGTACCGGCGTCTCCTCGAGCGCGGGCGGTTTCCGCTCCGCAACTACGTCGCGGTGAGCGGCAAGAAGGCGTGGGCCGAGTGGCGTGAGCGCGGCCCCGCGAGCGAGGGCGACGGGCGGCTCGTCGTCGGCGCGCTGAAGCTCTGGCTCGACGGCGCGCTCGGCTCGCGCGGCGCCGCGCTGCACGCGTGCTACCGCGACGACCCGGACAACAGCGGGCTCCTGCTGATCCCGCCGGACGAGCTCCACCGCCTCGCCGGCGAGGCGACGGCCCGCGGCTTCCAGGTCTGCGTCCACGCGATCGGCGACCGCGCGAACACGCTCGCCCTCGACGCCTTTGAGAAGGTTCTCGCTCCCGGCGAGGCGCAGCGCCTCCGCCCGCGGATCGAGCACGCGCAGGTCCTGACCGAGCGCGACATCCCGCGCTTCGCCCGGCTCGGCGTGCTCCCGAGCATGCAGCCGACACACTGCACGTCCGACATGCGCTGGGCGCCCGAGCGCCTCGGCCCCGAGCGCCTGCGCGGCGCGTACGCGTGGCGCTCGCTGCTCGGCACGGGCACGCGCATCGCCGGCGGCTCGGACTTCCCGGTGGAGGACCCGAGCCCGTTCCACGGCATCCACGCGGCGGTCACGCGGCGGCCGCGCGAGGGTCCGGACCCGGGCTGGCAGCCCGAGCAGCGGATGACGCGCGCCGAGGCCGTGCGCGCCTTCACCGCGTGGAACGCGTGGGCGGCGCGGCAGGAGGCGGACCTCGGCTCGCTCGAGCCCGGCAAGCGCGCGGACCTCGTCGTCCTGTCGGACGACGTTTTCGCCTGTCCCGAATCGCGAATCGGGGATATTGTTCCCCTGCTGACCCTCGTGGGCGGCGACATCGTGTTCCGTCGGGAGGAGACCTGAGATGGCGCGGATGACCGGCGGCGAGGCGCTCGTGAAGCAGCTCTTCAGGGAAGGCGTGCGCGTCGTGTTCGGGCTGCCCGGCGTGCAGCTCTACGGCGTGATAGCGGCGCTGCGCGAGGAGCCCGGGATCCGCTTCATCACGACCCGGCACGAGCAGGCCACGAGTTACATGGCCGACGGCTACGCGCGCGCGGGCGGCGCGTTCGGCACCGCCCTCGTGGTGCCGGGGCCCGGCCTCCTCAACGCCTCGGCCGGGCTCAGCACGGCGTACGCGGCCTCCTCGCCCGTGCTCATGATCTCGGGCCAGGTGCCGCGCCACCAGATCGGGAAGAACATCGGCGTCCTCCACGAGGTGAACGACCAGCTCGAGGCGATCAAGCCCGTCACCAAGTGGCGGAAGCGCGTGCTCGAGGTCGGCGAGGTCGCGCGCGCCGCCCACGAGGCGGTCGAGCAGCTCCGCACGGGGCGTCCGCGGCCGGTCGAGCTCGAGATGCCGCCGGACACGATGGAGGAGGAGGGCGAGGTCGAGCTCCTCGAGCCGAGCCGCGCCGTGCGCCGGGCCGCCCCGCGCGGCGACGTGGACGAGGCCGCCGCGACGCTCCTCGCGGCGAAGCATCCCGTGATCTACGCGGGCGGCGGCGTCCACGCCGCTCGCGCCCACGAGGTGCTCGCGGCGGTCGCCGAATACCTCCAGGCCGGCGTCGCCGAGTCGGCGGAGGGCAAGGGCGCGGTGAGCGACGCGAGCGACCTCTCGCTCGGCGCCGCGCTCTGGCCGCAGAGCGCCCTGAAGAAGCACCTCGAGTCGGCGGACGTGATCCTGGTCGTCGGGAGCCGTCTCGCCCTCGCCGCGCCCAGGCCCGAGCAGCAGGTGATCCAGCTCGACGTGGATCCCGACGAGATCGGGCGCAATCACAAGAAGACCTTCGGCCTCGTCGGCGACGCGCGCCAGACCCTCGAGCAGCTGCTCGAGCGCCTGCGCGCCGGCGCGCCGCCGCGCGCCTCGCGCAAGGCCGAGCGCGAGGCGGTCCGCGCCGCGACCGCCGCGGCCCTGACCCAGGAGCCCAACACCTCCATCTTGAAGTCGCTGCGCGCGGGCATGCCCGAGGACGCGATCTTCGTCGCGGGGATGACCCAGATCGGCTACTACTCGCGCCCGTTCTGGCCGGTCTACCAGCCGCGGACCTATCTCACGTCGTCCTACTCGGGGAACCTCGGCTACGAGTACCCGACGGCGCTCGGCGCCAAGGTCGCGTGCCCGAAGCGTCCCGTGGTCGCGACGTGCGGCGACGGCGGCTTCCTCTACAACGCGCAGGAGATGGCGACGGCGGTCCAGCAGCGCATCGGGGTCGTTGCCGTCGTCTTCAACGACAACGCGTTCGGCAACGTCGCGCGCGACCTGGACGAGGCCTGGGGCGGGAGCTACGCGGCCGAGCTCCACAATCCCGACTTCATGAAGCTCGCCGACGCCTACGGCATGACCGGCATGCGCGCCAAGGAGCCGACGGACGTCGGCCGGCTCGTCGCCGACGCGATCCAGCTCGACCGGCCGGTGCTGATCGAGGTGCCCGTCGGCCGGATGGCGCGCCCGCCGTTCTTCGCGCCGCTCCGCGCGCCCGCCAAGTACAAGCGCTGAGCGGGCGCCCCATCCCGCGCTCAGGCCGGTGGGCGCGTGGGGCGGGGGCCGACGGGATCCGTTCCCGCCGCGCGGCGACGGGCGCCGCGCATCCGGATGGAGCCCAGCCGCACCCGGGCAGCGCGCGCCTGCCGCGTGGTCCCGGCGGTCCCCGCCGCGCACGCCCGCCGGCCGGAGCCCGGCGGGGCGGGGCGCACGAAAGCTAGACAGGGCGAGCCGCAGGACGTCGCGGGGCCGGGGCCCCGCCGTCCGAGGCGAGGCGAAATCTAGCGGTCCACGCGGACGGCCCAGAAGCGGCCGAGCCAGTCGCCGTGGTTCGACGTGACTCCGGCGAGCGCCTTGCCGTTCTCGGCGATGACGAGGCGGTAGGTGTCGAGCCCGATGACCTGGCTCGGGTCCTCCTTGCGGTAGCCCTCGAGCGCGAGCACCCCGCTCGCCTTGTCGTAGCGCCCGCGGACGTACTCGATCCCCTTCGCCCCGAGCTTCTTCAACTCGCTCTCGCGCGGCGAGGCCGCGAGCATCCAGGTGATCGCGGCCTCGGCCGTGCCGTCCGGCTTGATCTCGAGATCGACCTCGGCGAGATAGAGGAAGCCGGTCGGGCTCGTCCACTGTCCCGACCACTTGCTCGGCCCGCTCTGGGCCGGCGACGGGAGCGGGGCGAGGACGACGAGCAGCGCGACGAGCGACGGGAGGAGCGCGCGCGGTCGGCTCATGGCGGTCTCTCCGTGTGAAGCGCCTAGCGCTGGCGCGGGACGCTCCGGTGGTACTGACGCTGGCAGTGGGGGCAGCGCAGCCAGCCGCGGAGCGCGCGGCGCACGATGCGCTGGCAGTGCGGGCAGCGCTGGAACACGCGGCGGAGGTAGGCGACGGCGAGGATGACGGCGACGAGCGCGGCGATCGCCCACGGGGACTTGAGCAGTTCCACGGCCGTCTATGTCACCGCCTGTCGTTCTCGTGCATGCCCGGCGATGGTATCACGGCATAATGGGGCGGCCCGTCATGCTCACGACGCCCGAGACCGACCGTCACAGCCACAACCCGCTCATGCGTTACTTCAAGCTCCTCGGACCCGGGCTCGTCACGGGCGCGTCCGACGACGATCCGAGCGGGATCACGACGTACTCGGTCGCGGGCGCCTCGCTCGGCTACGGGATGCTCTGGACCGCGGTGGCGACCTTCCCGCTGATGGCGGGCGTCCAGCTCATCTGCGCGCGGATCGGCCTCGTCACGGGGCGGGGCCTGGCGGGCGCGGTGCGCCGCCACTACCCGCGCCCCTTCCTCTACGCGGCCTGCCTGCTGCTCCTCGTCGCGAACGTCTTCAACATCGCCGCCGACCTCGCCGGCATGGCCGACGCGGCGCAGATGCTGACCGGGGTCCGGGCGTTCGCGTGGGTGCCGATCTTCGGCGTGTCGATTCTGATCATCACGGTGTACGCGAGCTATGCGGCCTTCGCGCAGGGCCTCAAGTGGCTCACCGCCGTGCTCTTCGCCTACGTCTCCGCGGCGCTCCTCGCGCGGCCCGACTGGTCGGAGGCGCTCGTCGCGACGCTCGTGCCGTCGCTCCGCTGGGACGCCGTGTCCGTCGCGACGCTCGTGGGGGTCCTCGGCACGACGATCTCGCCCTACCTCTTCTTCTGGCAGGCGTCGCAGGAGGTCGAGGAGGAGAAGGCGCGGGGCCGGCGGACCTCCGCCCAGCGCCGGGGCGCGACGTCCCACGAGCTCGCCGACGCGCGGCTCGACGTCAACACCGGGATGCTCTTCTCGAACGTCGTCATGTACTTCATCATCCTGGCGACCGCGGCGACCCTCAACCGCGAGGGGATCACCGAGATCGAGACCGCACGCGAGGCGGCCGAGGCGCTGCGGCCGCTCGCGGGCGACGCCGCGTACGTGCTCTTCGCGCTCGGGCTGATCGGCACGGGGCTGCTCGCGGTGCCGATCCTGGCGGGCTCGGCCTCGTTCGCGATCGCCGAGGTCTTCGGCTGGCGCTCGGGCCTCGACCTCTCGCCCCGGCGCGGCCGGCGCTTCTACCTGGTCTTCGCGGGCGCCATCCTGTGCGGAATGCTCCTCGACCTCGGCCGGACCGACCCGATCCGCATGCTCTTCCTCTCCGCGGTCCTGAACGGCCTCCTCGCGCCGCCGCTCCTCCTGCTCATCATGCTCGTCAGCAACAACCGAAACATCATGGGTGAGCACACCAACGGACTCTGGCTCAACATCTTCGGCTGGGCGGCGACGGCCGCGATGACGGCGGCCGCGGTCGCCTTCTTCCTGACCTCTCTGTGACCGACCGCGCCGCGCGGATTGCGATCGGCCTCGTGTCGGCGGGGGTCGTCGCGGTCGTCGCGTATCTGCTCCTGGGCCACCGGCCCGACGCGGGCGGAGCCCCCGCGGTCGCCGCGCTGCCGCTCCTCAACGCCTGCCTCAACGCGACGAGCGCGGCGCTCCTGACGGCGGGCTACGTCTCGATCCGGACGAAGCGGGTCACCGCCCACAAGACGTGCATGCTCTCGGCGCTCGTGGTTTCGACGCTCTTCCTGGTCTCCTACGTGACCTACCACGCGCTGGCGGGCTCGCGGCCGTTCGGCGGGCGGGGCGTCCTCCGCCTCGTCTACTTCCCGCTGCTGATCTCCCACGTCACGCTCGCGGCGGCGATCGTCCCGCTCGCGCTGACCACGGTGTACCGTGCGCTGCGGGCCGACTTCGGCCGCCACGTGAGGATCGCCCGCTGGACGCTCCCGCTCTGGCTCTACGTCTCCGTGACCGGCGTGCTCGTCTACTGGATGCTCTACCGTCTCTAAATCGGAGGGGGCGACATTACAGGCGCGCCCGTGGGGCGCGACGGCCCCCTCCGAGACCTCCCCCAGGATTCGATTGCGGCGGCAAAGCCGCCGCTCGAACCGCGCTCACGGAGCTAGACGAGCTCGCCGCGGAGCACCGTGACCGCCTGGCCGCCGAGCTTCACGCGGTCGCCCTCGAGACGCACGCGCACGACGCCGCCGCGCGCCGACGCCTGATACGCGACGAACTCGCGCTTGCCCAGCCGCTCGGCCCAGAAGGGTCCGAGCGTGCAGTGGGAGGAGCCCGTCGCCGGGTCCTCCGGGATGCCCGAGCCGGGGGCGAAGAAGCGCGAGACGAAGTCGAAGCCCGGGGTGTCGGCGCGGCTCGTGACCATCACGCCGCGCACCGGCAGCCGGGCGAGCGCCGCGTGGTCCGGGGCGAGCGTGCGCACGGTCGCCTCGGCGTCCACCTCGACGAGGTAGTCGAACCGGCTCTTGCCGACGTGCTTCGGCTCGACGCCCAGCGCCGTGGCGAGCCCCGCCGGCGCGGCGGCGGGCGCGGCGG
>DATFVL010000275.1 GCA_035260325.1 Candidatus Methylomirabilota bacterium
GATCTCCGAGGAGCTGCGCGACGCGATCCTGCGCAACGCCCCGACCGCCGAGCTGCGCGAGCTGGCGCAGTCGCAGGGCATGAAGACGCTCCGCCAGAACGGGCTCCTCAAGGTGCTCGAGGGGACCACGACCGTCGAAGAAGTGGTTCGAGTCACCGTCGCCGAGTAGCCGCTACCCGTTCGGCCGCGTCACGACCTCGCTCGTCCGCGTGTTCCGCGCGACGACCCTCCCGCCCTTGATGACGAGGAGCTTCTCCGCCTGCTCGGTGATCGCCTGCGCGGCGTCGCGCGCGTCGAGCACGACGAGGTCCGCGCGGCGGCCCTCGGCGAGGCCGTAGTCCGCGAGCCCGATCGCGCGCGCGGGGTTGGTCGTGATGAGGTCGAGGAGCCACGCGAGCTGGTCGAGGTTGCCGAGGTGGCAGGCCATCGCGGCAACGAGCGCCTGGCGGAGGAGGTCCGGGTGGCCGTAGGGGGTGAAGGGGTTGACGATGTTGTTCGTGGAGATCGCGACGTTGACGCCGGCGGCACGGAGCTCGGCGAGCCGGGTGACGCCGCGCCAGGTCCGTCGCGCGTCGCCGCGCCCCTTCACGTGGAGCTCCGTCGCCGGCAGGCTGATGACGTGCACGCGCGCCTCGGCGAGCCTCGCCACGACGCGCGCCCGGTGGTCGGGCTCGAGCGCGTCGAGCGTCGAGAGGTGGCCCAGCGTGACGCGCCCCTGCATGCCGCGCGCGATCGTCTGCTCGGCGATGTAGTCCGAGGTCAGCATCGCGGGGTCGTCGGCGCTGTCGGCGTGGAAGTCGAGGCGGACGCCGAACGCCGTCGCGGTCTCGAAGAACCAGTCGATGTGGCGGCGCTGGTCCCGGTCCATGTACGGGCAGCCGCCGAGGACCGCCAGGCCCGCCTTCAGCGCTTCACCTAACAGGTCCTGCGTGACGCCGTCGTTGAAGATGCCCTCCTGGGCGAAAGCGATCAGCTGGAGGTCGAGCACGCCCGCGAGCTCGGCCTGGAGCCGGCGCAGCGCCTCGACGCCGCGCAGCTCGACGTAGGCGTCCACCTCGACGTGGGCGCGCATCGCCGTGCAGCCGTGGCGGACGGCCAGCTCGAGAACGCGCCGCGCCCGGCGGTACACGTCGTCCACGGTGAAGGCCTTCTTCAGCTCGGCGACCAGCGTCTGGGCGCTCGGGCCCCCCGCGGAGAGCCCCTCGGTGCGGTCGGCGATGAAGGCCTTGTCGGGGTGGATGTGGCTCTCGACGAAGCCCGGGACGACGAGCTTGTCCGTCACGTCGAGCGTCTCCACGCCGCTCGCGGGGAGACCGGCGCCGATCCGGTGGATGAGCCCGTCGCGGATGGCCACGTCCTGGCGCCGGCCGGCGACGAACCCGCCGCGCAGCACGAGATCGCCCATGGCCGCGCAGTATAACGCCTCGCGGACGGGCGCGGCGCCTTGACCTGACGGCGCCCGCGTGATACGTCCAGCACACTGCCGCGCGCCGTCGAGGAGGTCACTTCGTGAGCACGTTGGCCGACCTGGTCCAATGGGGGTTGCGCGGAGCGTCGCGGTCTCCGCGGCGCGCCCTCGCGCTGCGCCTCTCCGCCGTGCTCGCGTTCCTCGCGCTGTGGAGCGCCGCCTCGGGGCTCGTCGTCGTTTTCAAGCTCTTCAACCCGATCTTCCTCGCGGGGCCGTGGCTCGTGCTGGGGAAGGTGCGGGAGCTCGCGCTGAGCGGCGAGCTCTGGGGCCACGTCGCGGCCACGCTCGAGCGCGTCGCCGTCGGCTTCACGACGGCCGCCGTCCTGGCGCTGGCGCTCGGCCTCCCGGCCGGGCGGTGGCGCGCGGTCCGGAACCTCCTCGAGCCGGTCGTCGAGATCCTGCGGCCGATCCCGCCGCTCGCGATGCTTCCGCTCTTCATCGTGTGGGTCGGCATCGGCGAGCCGTCGAAGATCGCCTTCATCACCTACGCGACGTTCTTCCCGATGTTCCTGACGACGGTCCACGCCGTCCAGCAGGTGGACCCGCTCCTCCTGCGCGCGGCCTCGAGCCTCGGCGCCCGGGGCGCGCCCCTCTTCTTCAGGGTCGTGCTGCCGGCGGCGCTGCCCGAGATCGTCACCGGACTCCGCCTCGGCGTCGCGCTCTCGTTCTTCGTCATCGTCATCTCGGAGTTCATCGGCGCCGAGCAGGGGCTCGGGTACCTGATCAACGACGGCCGGAACTTCTTCCTCGTCCCGCAGATGCTCGGCGCGGCGATCGTGCTCGGGCTCCTCGGCTACGCGGGGAACGCGCTCGTCGTGCTCCTCGCGCGCCGCTGGCTCCGCTGGGAGCGGCCGTCGGCGGCATGAGCACGGCGAGCGGCGCGCGGGTGCGCATCGAGGGCGTCGGGAAGGCGTTCGGCGTGGACGGACGCGCGACGCCGGCGCTCATGGACGTGAGCCTCGAGGTCCAGGCGGGCGAGCTCCTGTGCCTGCTCGGGCCCTCGGGCTGCGGCAAGTCCACGCTCCTCAACATCGTTGCGGGCTTCCTGCCGCCGACGCGGGGCCGCGTGCTGGTGGACGGCACGCCGGTCACGGGCCCCGGCCCCGAGCGCGGCGTCGTCTTCCAGGAGTACGTGCTCTTCCCGTGGCTCACGGTGGCGCAGAACGTCGAGTTCGGGCCGCGGCTCGCGGGCGCGTCGCCGGCGCGCCGCCGGGAGATCGCGGCGCGCTACCTCGCGATGGTCGGGCTCGCGGAGCACGCGGCGAAGTTCCCCGCGCAGCTCTCGGGCGGGATGAAGCAGCGGGTCGCGATCGCGCGGGCCCTCGCGAACGGCCCGTCCATCGTCCTCATGGACGAGCCCTTCGGGGCGCTCGACGCCCAGACGCGCGAGGTGATGCAGGAGGAGCTCTCCCGGATCCAGCGGGTCGAGCACAAGACGATCGTCTTCGTGACCCACTCGATCCGCGAGGCGGTGTACCTCGCCGACCGCGTCGTGGTGCTGACCCGCGCGCCCGGCCGGGTGAAGGACGTGTTCGCGATCGAGCTGCCCGGCCCGCGCGACCGCTTCGCGCCCGAGTTCACGCGCTACGAGAGCGAGATCACGCGCGTGGTGAAGGAAGAGGTCGCCAAGGTTCACGAATGATCCGCGTCCTGGCGCTCGTCGCGGCGTTCATCGTCTGGGCCGCGGTTGCCTACGGGAACCGCGCCGTCGAGCTCGTGATCCCGGCGCTCCTGCCGACGCCCGGCGACGTCGTCGCCGTCGGCGTGGCGCTCGCGCGGGACGGGTCGCTCGCGAAGGACGTGCTGGTGTCGTCGGGGCGCATCGTCGCGGGGTTCGCCCTCGCGGCGGCCGCGGCGCTCGGCCTCGGCGTGCTCGTGGCGCTCTGGACGCCCGCGCGGCTCGCCCTCGAGCCCGTCGTCGAGTTCGTGCGGCCGATCCCGCCGCTCGCGTTCCTGCCGATGTTCCTCGTCTGGTTCGGGCTCGGCGAGACGTCGAAGATCGCCTTCATCGCGTACACGACCTTCTTCCCGATGTTCGTCGGGATCGCCGCGAGCCTCTTGCGCGTGGACGTGATGCTGCTCCGCGCCGCCGCGAGCCTCGGCGCGACGCGGCGGGACCTCGTGCGGCGCGTCGTGCTGCCGGGGGCGCTGCCCGGGATCGTCGTTGCCCTGCGCCTCGGCTTCGGCCTCGCGATCTTCGTGATCGTCGGCGCCGAGTTCATGGGCGCCGACGCCGGTCTCGGGAATCTCATCATGGAGGGGCGGACCTTCTTCAATCCGGCCCAGATCGTCATGGGGGCCCTGCTCCTCGGGGTCCTCGGCTCGCTCGTCAACGCCCTGCTCGTCGCCCTCGAGCGGCGCGCGCTCCGGTGGCGCGCGCAGGGCTGAGGCCATTCACGCCGAAAGGAGTCGTACGATGCGATACGTGACCGTCGTGCTGGCGCTGCTGCTTCTCCTCGCGGGCTCGTCCGGCGTCGCCGCGCAGGGCCGGCTCGAGTTGACCGAAGTGGACGCCTGGCTCGTGCGCGACGCCCAGATGTCCTCGCAGTTCGCCGTCGCCGACGCGCTCGGGTACTTCAAGGAGCAGGGGATCAAGGTCAACCCGCGCTGGTACATCGCCGGCACCGACCTGCCGTCCATGTGGGGCGCCGGCAACATCCACCTGGGGACGGCGACCGCCACGATGCTGGTGCCGATCGCGGCCGCCGGGCAGGCCATCTACAACATCGCCCCCCAGAGCGACATCGCGGGCACCCAGCAGCTCGTCCTCGGCAAGCGCGGCCAGGAGCTCGTGCGCGCGCCGAAGGACCTCGAGAAGCTGAAGATCGGGATGCCGAAGGGCGCGTCCGTCACGATGGCCATCCAGGAGATGGCGAAGGATACCGGCGTGGACTTCGCGAAGATCCAGTTCGTGAACCTGGCGCCCCCCGACGCGGTCACCGCGCTCGCCAAGGGCGACATCGACGCGATGGCGTGCTGGGCGCCGTGGGTGTTCAGCGCGGTCAAGAACGGCGGCAAGGTCTACTTTACCGGCAACCGGAGCTTCATCCCCGGCAAGGAGGGCCAGGTGGACTGGCTCCTCGTCCACGCGGGCGTGGTCGTGAGCGGCAAGATGCTCAAGGAGAATCCGAACACGCTGAAGGCCATCCTCAGGGCGCTCGCGAAGGCGACGAACACGATCAACACCGACCGCGAGGCGGCGGTCAAGATCGTGGCGCGCGAGATGAAGATGGAGGAGGGCCTCGCGCGCGACATCATGGCGCTCAACGTCTACTCGATGGAGATGACGCCCAAGATCGCGAAGGGCATGAGCGAGTTCGTCGACTTCCTCTACTCGCTCCAGCGGATTCCACACAAGGTCGCGCCCGAGAGCCTCTTCTACACGAAGCTCCTCAAGGAGGTGGACCCGAAGCTCGTGAAGTGGGAGGCGAAGTCCGGGGAGACGCAGAGGTGAAGTGAGGGGAGGGAGGAGACTGCCATGCTCGATCTCGTGATTCGCGGCGGCGAGGTGGTGACGCCGCAGGGCGTCGGCAAGTGGGACGTGGCCGTCCAGGGCGAGCGCATCGCCGCCGTCGCCCTGCCCGACGTGCGGCAGGAGGCCGGCCGGGTCATCGACGCGACGGGGAAGATCGTCGTCCCCGGCGGCGTCGAGCCCCACACGCACCTCGCCCACTTCATCTCGATGCACCCGGAGGACAACCTCCACACGCTCGGCCCCGAGGACGATACACGCGGCATGGTCTTCGGCGGCACGACGACCCACGTGGACTTCTGCTTCGTCCGTCCCGGCATCGACATCCAGCAGGCGATCGAGACGCGGGCGGCGCGCTGGAAGGGCAACGCGTACGCGGACTACTCCTTCCACGTGGCACTCCAGGGCCAGCTCCCGATCAAGCTCTTCGATCAGATCCCCGAGGCGATCCAGGCCGGCTTCCCGAGCTTCAAGGTGTTCACGGTCGAGGTGCTGCCGCCGCATCCCAAGCGCCATCCCTACCGGCTCGACTTCGGTCGGATCCAGCTCGCGATGGAGAAGGTCGCGCCCCACGGCGGCATCATGGCCGTCCACGCCGAGGACCACGACATCGTGCAGTTCATGTACGAGAAGTTCCGCGAGGAGAAGCAGACCGACGGCTGGCTCCTCCCGCTCGTCCACAACAAGCTCTCGGAGCTGCTCGCGTTCCGGCGCACGATCCAGCTCGCCGCGGCCACGGGCGCGGGCGTCTACTTCGTCCACACCTCGGCGCGGGAGGGCGTCGAGGCCGTGGCCGAGGCGCGCGCGCAGGGGCTCCCGATCTACGCGGAGACGCTCCACCACTACGCCTGCTTCACCGCCGAGGACTACAAGACGCCGCGCGGCTTCTGCTATCACACGTATCCCTCGCTCAAGTATCCCGAGGACCAGGCGGCGCTCTGGAACGGCCTCGTGCGGGACGGCGTCTCGACGACGGCCACCGACGAGTTCCCGACCTCGCTCGAGCTGAAGCTCCGCGGCCAGGACCTCGAGAACGTGACCGGCGGCAACCTCGGCGCCGAGGCGCGGATGGGGATCGTCTTCTCCGAGGGCGTGATGAAGCGGCGGATGTCGCTCCCGCGCTTCGCCGAGGTGACGTCCACCAACGCGGCGCGGATCTTCGGCCTCTACCCACAGAAGGGCGTCATCGCGCCCGGCAGCGACGCCGACCTCGTGCTGATCGATCCGGCGATCAAGAAGACGCTCGCGCGTGAGGACTTCCACGTGAGCGACTACAGCCCGTGGGAAGGCTGGGCGGTGCAGGGCTGGCCCGTCACCACGATCCTGCGCGGCAAGGTCGTCGTGGAGAACGGCCGCCTCCTCGGCGACACGCGCGACGGCAAGCTCGTCCGGCGCAAGATCGGCCTCGAGGTCCTGCGCCGGCCGTCGTGCTGAGCGGGCGCGAAGTCATCGGAGGGGGCCTCGGCGGCCCCCTCCGGATACCCAATCTCATTGCCGTCCCGATGCCCATCCGAATCGTGAAACCGCAAGGCGTCGTATTCGAGACTCTGGGCCACCCCACATAGAGACTAAACAGTTGACAAGGTGTTCCCGATAGTGTGATAGAACTATGGCATCATGGTGCGAAGCGAGCACACGTCCGGCGCGCAGGAGACCCTGTGGGCAGAGGAGGATACGCCTTTGACGTCGCGCCGGGTCGATCGCACTAAGGGCATCGATCAACCTGCCCGAGAACCATTCCATCCGCCGGCAACGCCTTCAGAGACGTTCGCGAAGATCCGCAATTTCCTCGCGGGTCGTCACGTCGGTGCCACACGTGACAGCGCCCTCCTCGACCAAGTCCTGCTGTGTTTGTTTGCCAAGCTCTATCTCAATCAAATCGGCGTCAATGGCTCGGCGACCGAATCGCTACGGGATCGATACACCGCGGCGTTGCGCAAGCTAAAGGGTCTTTTGCCCGATTCGCTTCCTCACGTCACGTTGACGCTTGACGTCGATTCACTGCGTTTTGTGGATGTCCATCTTGAGCTACTTGACCTGCAGAGGAACGGTGCCGATCTCGTCGGCGACGCGTATCAGTGCTTTTGCGGCTCTGAAATGCGGGGCCAGGAGGGGCAATTCTTCACGCCAGTCGTGGCAATCAACCTACTCGTCAAGGTCATAGACCCGCAGCCGGGAGAACGGATTATTGATCCGGCGGCTGGGGCCGGGGGGTTTCTCTTTGCAGCCGCGAACCACCTACTCTCTAAGGGAGCCAAGCGGTACCATGTGGCCCAATCACTGTTTGGCATTGAGAAGGACGACCACCTGGCGCGGCTTGCCAGAATTCGTCTGTCGTTGGTTACGCTGCAGCGGTCAAGAGTGGTGGCCGGTGACTCGCTCGCTTGGTCGACCGGAGATCCAGACGCATTTATGGTGCGGATGCGATCAGGAGATTTCGATGTTGTTCTCACCAATCCGCCATTCGGGACAAAGATCGTTTCGGCTTCGGATGCCGTGCGAAAGCAATTCGCGTTAGCTCATCGGTGGGCGATGCACGCAGGCAATGATCGGCTAGAACCGAGTGATGAATTGATGCCTAGCACGCCACCACAGGTTTTATTTGTGGAGCGCTGTTTGTCGCTCGTTCGTCCTGGCGGACGTGTCGGCATGGTGGTTCCCGAAAGCATCCTGTCCGGGAAGAATTATCGCAGCGTTGTGGAATTTATCACCCGTGCCGCGAAGATCAATGCAGTGATCGGGATGCCTGAGGCACTGTTTAAGACGTCCGGAAAGGGCGGCACGCATACAAAGACGGCGCTGATCTGCCTCGAAAAAGTCAGCGCGAAGCCCCGAAAACCCCACGCGATTTTCATGGCTGAAGCCCAGTGGTGTGGCCACGATAGTCGCGGTCGCAAGGTGCCCAAGGATGACACCGTCGCGATCATTGCTCAGATGAAAGCCTGGCAACAGTCAAAGACGCTCCAGCCCAGCGCTGGCGGCTACATTGTCGATTCTGGCAATTTGCGACCCGGCATTTTGGCGCCGCGCGCTTATGACCCTGGTATCCAACCCTTGCTTAGGGATCTCGAGGGATCACATCAACTCGTCCGCTTCGGCGACCTGGCCTCGGCAGGTGCCCTCTCAATAACGACCGGTGATGAGGTCGGCAAGCTCGCGTATGGAACCGGGGACGTGCCCTTTGTTCGAACCTCCGACTTATCGAATTGGGAGATCAAAGTCGATCCCAAGCATGCGGTGAGTCGCGAAGTCTACGAAAGCCTAAGGGAAAAGCAAGACGTTCAACCCGGTGACATACTAATGGTGCGGGACGGCACATACCTGATCGGGACCTGTGCGATCGTGACGAAGTACGACACTGAGGTGGTGCTTCAGAGCCATATCTATAAGATTCGCGTACATTCAAACCCGTTGTTTGATCCCCACATCCTCCTCGCTGTATTGTCGTCGCCGCTTGTGCAGCGGCAGATCAAGTCACATTCTCAAACTCAGGACATCATCAATTCATTGGGGGACCGAATTAACGATTTGATCCTGCCGATCCCTCGGGACGAGTTGGTGCGCCAGGAGATTTCCCAACAGGTACGGCAGGTGATTGAAGATCGGGTGGAAGCACGAGAACTATCCCGCGAAGTGATGGAGGCGGTTGGACGACCTCGGGCTTTTCCGACTCAGTCTAAGTAGCGATTCACTAACTCACCCCACTCGATGTTTTCTTTCTGTCTTTGGAATTCCGCCATCTCGATGATGGTTTTGATGGTGTCGGCCAACGTCTTATCGCCCTGAATGCGGTTACCTAGGTCCGTGTTCCAGTAGACGTTCTCTGGCGTGTTCACACCGCCCTTGCCCTTTGGCCGAACATGGCCGACCTGGAATGCAGATCGGCCATGGGTCGGGTTGTCGGCGGCATCCTCGAGTTCCTCGAAGTTCATTCGCCGACCCGATACCGGGCACCGATAAGCACCGGTCACAGCTTCATGCCCCAACACGGCACGTGCGGCATCAGCGATGTCCTTGCCCAGCTTGGGAGCGGCATCGAACTCAAGCGTGGTCGCGAAAAGTTTGGCTTCGATCCGGCAAATCTGATCAGCGGCCGTGTAGTCGGGGTGCTTTGGATCGAGTGTCCAACGACACGCGCGATTCGTCTTCCACTTCCCGGTCTGACGCCGCGGAGTGCGCCGCACCTGTAGCTGTACCTTTCTGTAAATCCCTGGATGTTCCTCGCGAAAATAGTCGGCAAGAACACCCTCAGGTGAACCGCGCGTCGGGCGAACAGCGGCCCGGTTGCCTTTCGCCATAGGACAGGAAGTTTTTCACAAGGCTTGGCCTACTGCAAGACGGCGTCATGAGGCCGGTTACACGAGCACGCCGTCCAGACCCAGTCGCCCTCGACGCCCGCATCCACTCCACCGCAGCGTCGGTGTTCGAGATAGAAGGCGTCGAGTTCACTGAGCAACGTCGTTATCGCGCGTCGAGCCTGCCGTGCGCCTCGCCGGGGGAGCAAGTACGGAGAGCCGCTCGACGAGCTCGGCCATCGTCAATAGGCCCCACCGCCTTCGTCATCGCTCCGGGCGAAGCCCGCGCTCGAACGGCGCTTCCTCCGACGCGCCGCTAGGCCGACAGGAGCCCGAGCGCCGCGGCGACGCGCTCCGCGGTGAGCGGTAGCCGGGTCACGCGCGCGCCCGTCGCGTCGGCGATGGCGTTGGCGACCGCCGCGGCCGGCGGGCCGATCGGGGGCTCGCCGATCCCGCGCGCGCCGAAGGGGCCGAGGCCCTCGCCGGACTCGACGACGATCGGCTCCACGTCGGGGACGTCGGCCGCGCTCGGGATCAGGTACGAGGCGAACGAGGTCGTCAGGTTGATGCCCTCGTCCGCGATCACCTCCTCCATGAGCCCGTAGCCGAGCCCCTGCACGGCGCCGCCCTGGATCTGGCCCTCGACCGACTGGGGATTGATGGCGCGGCCGACGTCGTGGGCCGCGGCGTACTTCAGCACGCGCACCGCGCCCGTCTCCGTGTCCACCTCGACCTCGGCCGCGTGGGCGCCGAAGGTGTAGTCGGGGAAGACCTTGCCCGAGCCGGTCGCGAGATCCACCGGCTCGCCGGCCGGCGCGTGGTAGACGGCCAGGTGGCTCCGCGGCACGCCGGCCCTCGCGCACTGCCTGAGCACCTCGGCGAGCTCGAGCGTCCGCCCGTCGCGCGCGACGACGGCGCCGTCGGCGATGTCGAGCGTGGTGGCGTCGACGACGCCGAGGAGCGGCGCGGCGACGGCGAGGATCTGAGCGCGCAGCTCGCGCGCCGCCTTGAGGACGGCGTTGCCCGACATGTAGAGCTGGCGGCTGGCCGTGGTCGTGCCGGCGAGAGGCGTCAGCGCGCTGTCGGCGATGTGCACGGCGACGCGGTCGAAGTCCACGCCGAGCACCTCGGCGGCGATCTGGGCGAGCGAGGACGCCTGGCCGCCGCCGACGTCCGGCACGCCGCACCGCACGACGAGGCTCCCGTCCATCTCGAAGCCCACCCACGCGCTCGCCCAGTCGTGGAGCCAGACGATGCGGCCATAGGGCTGGAAGTTGCAGGCGAGGCCCCTCCCGACCCTGACGTGCGGCGCCCGCGGCGGCGTCGGCGCGCCGAGCGCCGCCCAGGCGCGCTCGGCCAGCTCCGGCAGCGCGACGTGGGTCTCGACGACCTGGCCCACCGGCAGGCGGTCGCCGCGCCGGAGCGCGTTCACGCGGCGCACCGCGACGGGATCGAGGCGGAGCTCGCGGGCGAGCCGGTCCAGCTGCGACTCGTAGGCGAACACGGTCTGCATCGCGCCGAAGCCGCGCATCGCGCTGGTCGGCACGTTGTTGGTGTACACGGCGCGCGCCTCCACCTCGATCGCCGGGACACGGTAGGGCCCGGCGGCCGTGACCGTCGAGTAGAGCAGCACGAGCGCGGAGAGATAAGCATAGGCGCCCGCGTCGGCGAGCAGCTCGATCCGCTGGGCGACGATCTCGCCCGAGGCGAGCGCGCCCGTGCGGTAGCGCATGCGATAGGGGTGGCGCTTGGCGCGCGCCAGCAGCGACTCCGCGCGCGTCCAGACCATCTTCACGGGCCGGCCGGTCTTGAGCGCGAGGAGCCCCAGGTACACCTCGACCGTGACGTCCTCCTTGCCGCCGAAGCCGCCGCCGAGGTAGGCGCCGATCACGCGGACGCGGTTCTGCGGGACCTGGAGCGCCTCGGCGACGTCGCGGAAGTGCTCGATCACCTGCGTCGACACGCGGATCGTGATGACGCCGTCGGCGTCGATCCACGCCACGCCCGCCTCGGGCTCGAGGTACGCCGCGTCCACGAGCTGCGTCGCGTAGTCGCCCTCGACGACGACCGCGGCGCACGCAAACGCCGCCGCGAGGTCGCCGCGCGCGATCCGCCAGTGGGCGAGCAGGTTGCCGGCCTCGTGGACGCGCGGCGCGCCTGGTGCCAGGGCCGCCTCCGGACTGAACACACCGGGCAGCGCCTCGTACTCGACCTCGATCGCCTCGGCGGCGGCGCGCGCCTGCTCGAGCGTCTCCGCCGCGACGAGCGCGACCGGCTCGCCCTGGTGGCGCACGCGCTCGTGGGCGAGCACGTGCAGCGTGGCGCGGAGCGGCCCCACCGACGTCGTCTGCCCCGGCACGTCGGTGGAGAGCGTGTTGCGCGGGACGTCCTTGGCCGTCAGGACGACGGCGACGCCCGGCATCCGCGCCGCACCCGCGGTCTCGAGCTTCACGATACGCGCCGAGGGATAGGGCGACCGGAGCACCGCGGCGTGCAGCATCCCGGGCATCGCCCAGTCCGCCGCGTAGGCGGTGGCCGCGGCCACCTTGTCCCGCGCGTCGTGGCGCGGGAGCGCGCGGCCGACGAGGCGCAGCGGCGTGTCGAGCGCGACGGCCTTAGCCACTGCCGTCGTCTCCCCGCGCGTAGGCCTCGACGGCGTCGAGGATCTTCGCGTAGCCCGTGCAGCGGCAGAGGTTGCCCTCGAGCGCCGCGCGGAGGTCGTCACGGCTCGGGCGCGGGCGGCCTTCCAGGAAGGCGAGCGTGGTGAGCAGCATGCCGGGGGTGCAGAACCCGCACTGCACGGCGCCGTGCCGCACGAACGCCTCCTGGAGCGGATGGAGCCCGCCCTCGCGCTCGAGCCCGCGGACGGTGAGGATCGCGCGCCCTCGCGCGGCGGCCGCGAGCACGAGGCAGCTCGACACCGGTCGGCCGTCGAGGAGCACGGTGCACGCGCCGCAGACGCCCTCGCCGCAGCCTTCCTTGACGTCGAAGATCCCGAGCGCGTCGCGCAGGACCTCGAGCAACGTCTGGCCGGGCCGGACGTCGAAGTCTCGCTCACGCCCGTTGATCACGAGACCCCGGCGCGATGAGTCGCGTGGAGATCTCGCTTCGAGCTCGGTCGGCGGCGGCGCGGCCGAGGTCCCGGCGGCCTCCGCGTGAGGGGCGGCAGCGCGCTCGGAGGAAATCGCGCGGGCGACGGCGCGTGATAGCGCGCGGCGAGTCAGCACGCCGGCGAGGAGCCGGCGGTAGGCGCGCGACACGAAGGCGTCCGACTGCGGGTCGAGCCCGTCGCGCGCGATCTCCGCGGCCCGGGCCACTCGCTCGGCGCTCGGCTCCTGGCCGCGCAGCGCGTTCTCGGCGGCCACGGCTCTGACGGGACGATCCGCGACGCCCGCGAAGGCGACGCGCGCGTCCTCCACGCGCCCGCGGCGGTCGAGACTCACGCCCGCGGCCACCGCCAGGACGGCGAAGTCGCCCGCACGCCGAGCGAACTCCTCCACCGCCCACGCCATGCCGCGTGTGACGGGCACCTCGATCTCGGTCAGGAGCTCGTCGGCGCCGAGGGCCGTCGAGAGGTACCCGGTGAAGAAGTCGCGCGCCGCCACCGTCCGGCGCCCCGACGCGGAGGCGAGCGTGAGGCGCGCGTCGAGGGCCACCATCGCCATCGGCAGCTCGGCGGCCGGGTCGGCGTGAGCGAGGCTCCCTCCCACCGTGCCGAGCGACCGCACCCGTACGTTGCCGATGAGCCGCGCGACCTCGGGCAGCAGGGCACAGACGCGAGCGATCTCGGCGGAGTCCTCGAGCTCGTGATGACGCGTCAGCGTGCGAAGGCGCAGCGATCCGCTCGCGACGCGCACGCCGACGAGCGGCACGTCGTTGATGTCCACCACCAGGCGAGGCCGGGCGAGGCGATAATTGAGGAGGGGCACCAGGCTCTGCCCCCCGGCCAGGACCTTGGCCTCGGCGCCGTGCTCGCGTAGGAGCGCCAGCGCCTCCGGGAGCGTCTCGGGCGCCGCGTATTCAAATGGATACACGCCTCGATCTTCTCCAGTGAGCGGCTTATCAGTTCCGTTGTACTATGACCACGGAGGTTGCATCACATGGCAGGCGTCGAGTTCGTCGTTCACAGCGACCCTGAGATCCTCGGCGGCACACCTGTCTTCCGTGGAACGCGGGTACCGGTGAAGAACCTTCTCGACTACCTGGCGGCTGGCGATAGCCTTGATGAATTCCTGGACGCTTTTCCATCGGTGAAGCGAGAACAGGCGATCGCTGCTCTCGAAATCGCCCGAGACCTATTGATCGCCGGTGCGCATCCTGCTCGATGAATCCCTCCCCCGACTCACTCCGCTGCTGACCATTAACTAGACCCTCGAGCATCAGCAGAACCTCGGTGCGCTCCCGATCATGGTTGTCGTACTTGTCGCATCCACTAATTGGATTGAACCCACTCGACGATTGCCACCCACCCTGCTTCCTGAGACCCCGCGAGTTGATCCACGTTACCGCCTGACGCCTTCGGCGTGAACCGCCGAGCAGCGGTCGGCTGGCTGCCGTCGTTGGGCGACCCTGATCCTCTCGACCGATCATGTCTATGGCACCGTCGTCTCGCTCGCCAGGTTGGTTAGAGTGGCCGATCCTAACGCCTTGCTAGCGACTCCGAGTCGCCCGTATCGGCCGATCAAGTCTCTCAGGTAGAGCAGCTCCACCTGATCGCCAAACCACTGTCGCAGTCTCTTCTCACATCCACCCTTGGCCCCGGGGCCGATGATGAAAACGAATTCTGCCTTCCCGACGAGCCTCGATTTCCGGTGCCTCGGGCCATCGACCTTCAACTTCTGGCCGACCGAGTCTTCGACCTCGATAATCAGCGGAATTTTGCCTGGACGTTCGGCGTACACGTCAGGACGTACGTCACCATTGATCGAGGAATCCTGGAGGCGCGGCTGGATGTGAACTTGCGTGGCGCCCCTCTCTTCGGCTAGTCGAATTGCATAGGGGAAACCGATCCACTCGCCTCGAAGAAAGTCCATCGCAGCTTCCCTCCTTTCTCCCACCGCGCGTCGCCCAACGCTCAGGCTGAACGGCTGGAATCAGCGTCAGCCTGGTGTTAGGCAGCACAGTTGTCAAACTCGGCGCTTCCAGAGCCTGGTCGTACGGGAAACGACGGACCAGAAAGCGGCGGAGGCGTTTCGAGAATCGGTGACCGATCTCGGGGTGAGCTGCGATCGTTCGCGCAGCGCTGCGAACCTCGAGGACAAATTCCAAGCCGAGACCGTCAGCCTGGGTCTCGTAGAACTCTCCGGCGGCGATAAACTCTGCTTCAGCGTCCGGATGGAATCGGACGCGTTTCACCGAAGCCTGGATCGAGCCTTCCTGAAGACACTCTCAGCTGGTCTGCTTGTTACGGTGCCGGAGCGTAGTTCCTCAAGCCGTCGCTCCGCCTCCTCGACCCAGAGTTTCTCAGCGTCCGGATCCGTCTGATCGTCAAGGCTCGAGAGGAGTCGCTCCGCCAGTCGCGCGCGCTCGCGCACCGGTAGTTTCAGAGCCTTCGATTCGAGCTGCCGCGCTGGACTTCCCATCGCTGATATTCCTATCACACGTTCGTGGCGGGTGCCCACAGCTTCTGCTGACGCCTTCTTGCTGCCTGGCTGTATTGTTGCGGCTACATGGCAGGTGCGCAGGCAACCCTTCCTTTGCCCGACGCCGTGGCCAACCATCAGAAAGGCGAATGAGGCCTCAAACATCCCAGCCGCCGTCCACCGTCACCGACTGGCCCGTCATGTTCTTCGAGGCGTCGGAGGCCAGGAAGCACACGGCGTTGGCGATGTCGTGCGCGGTGGTGACACGGCGGAGCGCCATGTCCTGCACGTACTCGTCGTGCACCGCGGCGGGCGAGGAGCCGCGGGCGCGCGCCTTCTCGCGGCAGAGGCGGTCCATGCGGTCGCCGGCCACGATGCCGGGGTGGACGGCGTTGACGTTCACGTTGTAGGCCCCGACCTCGAGCGCCACGGTGCGCGTGAAGCCGCGGAGCGCCCACTTCGAGGAGGAGTACGCCGCGCGGTGCTTGTAGCCGCGCAGGCCCGAGGTGCCGCTGATGTTGACGATCTTGCCGTAGCGCTGGGCGATCATCGTCGGCAGCACGTGCTTGGTCGGCAGGAACGTGCCCCGGAGGTTCACCGCGAGCACGTGGTCCCAGTCCTCGCTCTTGATCTCCCAGACCGGTGTTTCGATCGGCCCGGTGACGCCGGCGCCGTTGACCAGGATGTCGATCCGTCCTCCGAACGTGGCGAGCGTGCGCTCGACGAGCGTGCGCACCGCGGCTTCGTCGGTGACGTCCGTGGGCTCTGCGAGCGCGCGGCGGCCGAGGGCCTCGACTTCACGGGCGAGGGCCTGGAGCGGCCCGGCCTCGCGCGCGGCGAGGACCACGTGCGCGCCCTCGCCGGCGAGCGCGAGGCAGATCTCGCGGCCCATGCCCTTGGCCGCGCCGGTCACGATCGCGATCCTGTCCTCGAGACTCCGCGTCATCCGTCGGCCTCCCGCCGGTCCCGCTCGCGCGCCTCGGCCGGTCGCCCCGCCGGCGGGCCGTAGCCGCCGCCGCCGCACGTCTCGATCAGCACGAGGTCGCCCTGCTTCAGCGTCGCCGTCGCCTTGCCGCCGAAGTCGCGCGCGTGCGGACCGGGATTGATCGTGATGCGGAACGGGAGGGCGTCGGCCCCGCCCGCCACGCCCCACGGCGGCACGACGCGGCGGTCGAGCATGCTGGTCAGCGTCACCTCTGGCGCGAGCACGCGGTACGCGCGACGCAGCCCGAGCCCGCCGCGGTGGGTGCCGTCGCCCGCGGAGCCGGGACGCAGCGCGTGCTCCTCGATCCGGAACGGGTACTCCGCCTCGATGACCTCGGTCGGCGTGTTCATGACGTTCGACATGTGCACGCGGATGGCCGACGCGCCGTCGCGCGCGGCCGTCGCGCCCTCGCCGCCGCCGTGGACCTCGTAGAGCACGGTGAAGCGCCCGTCGGCCGTCCGGGCGCCGAAGATGAGGACGCCGGACGTCGTCGACCCGCCCGCGGAGACACGGTCCGGCAGCACGGGCGCGAGCGCCTTGAAGACCGCGTCCACCACGCGCTGCGACGTCTCGTGATTGCCGCCCACCACGGGACGGTCGGGGTCCGGGTGGAGGAGCGTCCCGTGCGGCACGGTGACGTGGAGCGGACGGTAGCAGCCGTCGTTCGGCGGGACGTCGGGCGCGACGAGCGCCTTCATCGCGTAGTACACGGCCGAGCAGGCGATGAAGGTGGTCGTGTTCACGGGCCCGCGCGCCTGCGGGTCCGTGCCGGCGAAGTCGAAGGTCGCCTCGTCGCCGCGGATCTCCACGCGGACTTTCACGCGGAGCGGCCGCGCGTCCACGCCGTCGTCGTCGACCCAGTCCTCGCCGTCCCACGCGCCGTCGGGGAGCGCCCGGAGGGCGGCGCGCATCTGCGCCTCCGATTCCGCGTGGAGCGCGTCGAAGCACGCGCCGAGCGGCTCGACGCCGTAGCGGGAGACCAGCTCGCCGAGGCGCCGGGCCGCGACGTCGTCGGCGGCGAACTGGGCGAAGACGTCGCCCTCGCGCTCCTCCGGCACGCGGAGGTTCGCGAGGACGAGGTTGATCGCCTCGCGGTCGGGTCCTGCGGCCGAGAAGAGACGGATCGGCGAGATGCGCAGGCCTTCCTGATAGCACTCGGTCGCCCAGGGCACGTAGCTGCCGGGCACCGCGCCGCCGATGTCCGCCCAGTGCGCCAGGTTGATCGCGAACGCGACGAGCCGGTCGCCGGCGAAGACGGGACGGATCGCCTTCACGTCCGGCAGGTGGTTGCCGCCGACCTCGGGGAGGTTGAGGAACCAGACGTCGCCCTCGCGCAGTCGCGCGGCGGGCACGCGCTTCAAGAACTCCTTGACCGTGAACGCCATGACCCCCATGTGGATGGGGATGTCGCGCCCCTGGGCGATGAGCCGCCCCTCGGCGTCGGTGAGCGCCGAGGAGAGATCGCCCGCCTCCTTGAGCAGCGGCGAGCGGGCCGAGCGCATGAGGATGACGCTCATCTCCTCCGCGATGGCGTAGAGGGCGTTGCGGACGACCTCGAGCGTGACGGGATGGACGGCGCGGCTCATGGGCCGACCTCGATGACGAGATTCCCGAAGCGGTCGGCCGCGCAGCGCTGGCCCGGGTAGACGAGGGTCGTCGACCACTCGTCCACGATCAGCGCCGGCCCCGCGACCGGGCGCTGCGGCACGAGCGCGGCCCGGTCGTGCAGCGGAAGCCGGACCTCACCCGTCTCGGGGAACCACGCGCGCTGGGCGCCGACCGGCCCGGCGTCGCCCCGCGGCTCGAGCTCCGGGAGGGCGGCCGACGCGTCCCGCGCCCGGGCCACCACGCGGAGGTTCACGCACTCGACGCTCTCGCCGGTGGCGTAGCCGTAGAGCCGCCGGTGCCGCGCCTCGAAGCCGTCGCGGAGCGCGCCCGCGTCGCTTCGCCAGGGGACCTCCAGCTCGTAGTTCTGTCCCGTGTAGCGCAGGTCCGCGCTCCGCGCGAGCGCGATGTCCGCGGCCGCGATGCCTTCGTCGAGCAGCGGTGCCAGACAGCGCTCCTCCAGCTCCCGGAACCGGTCCTCGGCGGGCTTCGGGTCCCAGGCGTCGAGCCGCGCGCGCCAGGTCTGCACGGCGTCGTAGCGGAGCGGCGACACGAGGCAACCGAGCGCCGAGAAGGCTCCGGAGTGCACCGGCACCACGATGCGGGCGATCCCCGCCTGCCGCGCGAGCGCGCCGGCGTGCACGGGCCCGGCGCCGCCGTAGGCGATCAGCGCGAAGTCGCGGAGGTCGTAGCCGCGCTGGACGGAGACGAGGCGGAGCGCCCGCAGCATGTTCGCGCCGGCGACCTCCACGACGCCGTGGGCCATCTCGACGGCCGAGAGCCCGAACCGGCGGCCCAGCGCCTCGACGGCGGCCGCGGCGCGTCCAGGATCGAGGCGGATCGCGCCGCCGTACACGCGGCCCGGATCGAGGTAGCCGAGGACGAGGCCGGCGTCGGTGACGGTCGGCTCCGTCCCGCCGAGGCCGTAAGACGCGGGCCCCGGCTCGGCGCCCGCGCTGCGCGGGCCGACCTTAAGCGTGCCCGCATCGGCATAGGCGATGGAGCCGCCGCCGGCGCCGATCGACTCGACGGCGACCATCGGCAGGCGCACCGGGTAGCCTGCGAGCTTGCGCTGCGCGGAGGTCTCGGCGATGCCGTCGGCGATCAGGCAGACGTCGGTCGTCGTCCCGCCCATGTCGAACGCGAGCGCGCGTGCGAGCCCCAGCCCGCGCGCCAGGTGCGCGGCGGCCGCCACGCCCGCCGCCGGGCCCGACGCCGCCATCGCGAGCGGCCGGGCGCGCGCGGCCTCCGGCGACATCATGCCGCCGGCGGAGTGCAGGAGGTGGAGCGCGGCGCCGGGCGCCTCGCGGCCGAGCGCCGCGACCAGCTCGGCGAGGTAGCGGCTCGTGAGCGGCATCACGGCGGCGTTGAGGACCGTGGTCGAGGTGCGCTCGTACTCGCGGAACTCCGCGTTGATCTCGCTCGAGACCGAGAGGTGGGCGAAGTGCGGGGCGAGCGCGGCCTTGAGCGCCCGCTCGTGGGCCGGGTTGGCGTAGCTGTGGAGCAGGCAGATCGCGACGCTCTCGACGCCCGCGCGCGCGAACTTCTCGGCGACGGCGGGGAGGTCGTCGAGCGCCAGCGGCAGCAGGACCGCGCCGTCCGGTCCCACGCGCTCGCTGACCTCCAGCCGGAGCGGCCGCTCGACGAGGGGCGGGGGCTTCGGGGGCAGCCGGAGGTCGTAGAGGTGGAGACGGCTCATCCGCTGGATCTCGAGCACGTCACGGAAGCCGCGCGTCGTGACGAGACCCACCCGAGCCCCGCGCCCCTCGACGATCGCGTTGGTGACGACGGTGGTGCCGTGGGCCACCGACGCGGGCGGCCCGGCGGCGGCGCGCACGGTCGCGAGCCCGTTGAGCACGCCGCGCGCGAGGCTCGCCGGCGTCGTCGGGACCTTGCAGGCCCGGAGGCGCCCGGATCCCTCGCGCGCCACGAGGTCCGTGAACGTGCCGCCGACGTCGACGCCGACGCTGCTTCGCATGTTCCCTCCCGGAGGGTCCTCACACTAACACGCCTTCTGGATCCCTTGACAGCGCATGCCGCCCGCAGTCTCATGGCGGCACGCGGGGGTGACCGATGCGATCCGATCGCGTGCTCTCGACCATCGACTTCCACACGGCGGGGATCGGAATGCGGCTCCTGACGAGCGGCCTCGGGCGGCTGCCGGGGAGCACGATCGGCGAGAAGCGCCGCTGGTTCCAGGAGCATCTCGATCATCTCCGCACCGGGCTCTGCCTCGAGCCCCGGGGGCACCGCAGCCTCCTCATCGCGGTGCTGACCGAGTCCGTCACGCCCGCGGCCCACTTCGGGCTCTTCTTCATCTATCCGGGCGGCTACTACGTCTCCTGCGGCGAAGGCACCATCGGCGCGGCGACCGTGGCCATCGAGACCGGCATGGTGCCACGCCAGGGCGCGGAGACGCCCATCCTGATCGACACCGAGGCGGGCGCCGTCGAGACGATCGCGCGGTGGGAGAAGGATCGCGTCAGCGAGGTCACGCTCCGCTGGACGGCGTCCTTTGTCGCGCTGCCCGGGCAGGCCGTCGAGGTCGAGGGCGTGGGCGAGGTGCCGCTCGACATCGCGGTCGGCGTCGGCAACGTGTTCGCCATCGTCGAAGCCGGCCGGCTCGGCGTGGCCGTGCGCCGCGAGGCGGCGAAGCGGATCGCCCAGCGCGGCGTGGCGGTGCGTGAGGCGGTCAACGCCCAGCTCCGGGTGGACGTGCCGGGGCTCGGCAAGACGAGCGTGGACAACGTCCTGGTCCACGAGCTGCCGGACCGCGACGGCGTGTCCCCGAACGCGCTCGTGTGGGGTCCGGGCCAGGTGGACGCGGCGCCGTGCGGATCGGGCACGTGCGCGCGCATGGCGCTCTTCCATCACCGCGGGCTCATGCGGGTCGGATCCACGTTCGTGAGCCGCGGGCTCCTCGGGCTCGACTTCACGGGCCGGATCGCCGACGAGACCGAGGTGGAAGGGCGCCGCGCGATCCTGCCCGAGATCACCGGCACCGCCTACCTCACCGGCATGAGCCAGTTCCTGTTCGATCCTGACGACCCGGTTCGCGCGGGTTACTTGCTAGAGGCCTGAGCCTCCCGTGAAGACGCTCGTCCTCGGCGGGGGTGTCGTCGGCGTCACGACGGCATACTTCCTGGCGAAGGCCGGCCACGAGGTCACCGTCGTCGAGGAGAAGGACGGCCTCGGGCTCGAGGCCACCGCCGCCAACGCGGGGATCATCGCGCCCGGCCACTCGTTCGCGTGGGCCTCGCCGCGCGCGCCGCGGATGCTGTGGCAATCCCTGCGAGGCGCGGAAACGGCCATCCGCGTGCGGCTCGGCGCCGACCCGCGACTCTACACGTGGGGGCTGCGTTTCCTCCGCGAGTGCACGGCGGAGCGGGCGCGGCGCAACACCCTGATCAAGCTCCGTCTCTGCCAGTACAGCCAGGCGGTCCTGAACGACGTCGTCCGCGCGGAGCGGATCGACTACCACGCCGTCACGAAGGGTGCGCTCTATCTTTACCGTGATTCGGCCGAGCTGGAGACGGGGACGAAGAAGATGGCGCTCCTCGCGGAGCACGGCCAGAAGCAGGAGATCCTCGACGCGGCCGGCGTCGCGAGGCTCGAGCCCGCCTTCGAGCCGGTCAAGGACAGGATCGCGGGCGCGATCCGCGACCTCGGCGACTCGAGCGGCGACGCGCACGTGTTCGTGGAGAACCTCGCGCGCGTCTGCCGCGACAAGCTCGGCGTGACGGTGCGGCTCGGCGTGCGCGTCGCCGCGCTCCGTGCGGCGGGCGATCGGATCGACGCGGTCGTCACCAGCGACGGGACCCTGATCGCGGACACCTACGTGCTCGCGCTCGGGGTCGGCGCGCCGATCGTGGCGCGCACGGTGGGCGTGCGCCTGCCGATCTATCCCGCGAAGGGCTACTCCTCCACGTTCCCGCTCAAACCCGGCGGTCTCGCGCCGACCATCCCGGGCGTCGACGAGCGCTGGCTCGTCGGCTGGTCGCGCCTCGGCGACCGGCTGCGTCTCACGTCCACCGCGGAGTTCGCCGGCTACGACTGGGGCTGGACGCCGCGCGACTTCAACAACATCCTCCGCCTCACCCGCGACCTCTTCCCCGACGCCGCCGACTACGACCGCGGACAGTACCGCGCCTGCCTCAGGCCGATGACGCCGGATGGGCCGCCGATCCTCGGGCTCGGCCGCTACCGGAACCTCTTCTTCAACTGCGGCCACGGCCACATGGGCTGGACGATGGCCTGCGGCACCGCGCGGATCGTCGCCGACGTCATGACCGGGCGCATGCCCGAGATCGACCTGGAGGGCCTGACCGTCAGACGCTGACCAGGACGGGCCGCCGGATGACTAGCGTTCTCAGGGAGCTTCCGCTCTCGTACGCGGCGCTGTTGGAGGAACGCCGGTGCGGATCCGCGTCCGCGGTCCACGAGCCGAGCCCCGACGGTCCCCGCGCCACGCCACGCCGGCGCTTGTCCGAGTTTTCCAGCCAGCGGGTACGGCTGCATCTCAAGCCGGGCCAGAAGGGCACGGAGCAGCTCCTCGCGCAGTACGGTGACCGCCTCATCTGCGTGCGCTATCGCTACGACGCGCAGCGGAAGAAGCGGTTCAAAACCGTGGAGCTCCTCGTCGCCAAACGCGATTGGGAACCGCCACGGCCTCGCCTCGCCCACGACCAGATCGTCGGGTTACGCGTCGCCTTTGCCGACATGATAGTCCGCAACCGGGTGAAGCAGGCCGGTGGGACGTGGAATCCAAGAGAAGGGTCTGGCAGTTGCGCTACGACCGCGTGGTCGCGCTCGGCCTGAACAGTCGCATCGCCGACGAACCCGCATCCACTGGTGGATGCCCGGGGCGGAGCCGAGAGAATCTTCATGCAGATGCCGGGACGCCATCCAGGTAGAGATGCTCGTATCCACCGTTGGATGCCGGCATCCCGTGGCAGATGACGGCGTTGCAGTCCAATTGTAGTTAGGCAGAGTTTCACCGGAGTGGACGGAGGTATGCTGGCAACAGCGGTGATGGCAAGAAAGCGTTTTTATCTCCTCGACACCCCAAACGAAGGGAGAACTGCCATGAAGCGGGTGG
>DATFVL010000276.1 GCA_035260325.1 Candidatus Methylomirabilota bacterium
GGCCCCCGCCGAGGAGCTACACGGTGCGCTCGCGCTCGCCGAAGAGCCCGGTGGGCCGGAAGACCAGGAGGGCGATCAGGAGCAGGAAGCCGTAGAGGTCCTTGTAGGCCGCCGAGACGAAGACCGAGCCCAGCGCCTCGATCACCCCGAGCAGGACTCCGCCCACGACGCTGCCGAGGATGGAGCCGAGGCCGCCGATGACGATGATCTCGAAGCCCTTGAACGTCGAGATGGCCCCGTTCTCCGGATAGACGAGGAAGTCGGGCGCGAGGAGGGCGCCGGCGGCGGCCGCGAGTGCCACGCCCACGCCGAAGGCGAGCATGTCGAGCCGCAGGACGTCGATGCCCGCGGTCTGGATGCCCACCCGGTTCTGGGCGGCGCCGCGCAGCGCGCGCCCGATCCACGTCTTCCTGATCACCAGGTAGAAGAGCGCGAGGAGGACGAGCGTGGCGATGAGCGCCACGAAGCGGTTACCCGAGATGGGGAGCGTCCCGAGTGTCGTGGGCCGGGCGTAGTCCGGGGGCGCGTACTGGTTCGGCCCGCCGAGGACGATGGCGAGGTTCCGGAAGAACACCATCAGCGCGATGGTGACGATGGTCGCGTACTCGTCGCGCCGCTCGATCCCGCCGACGAACATCGGCCGGAGGAGGAGCCGCTGGACGACGAGGCCGAGGCAGAAGACCGCGCCCATCGCCAGGGGCAGGGCGAGCCACCAACGGCGCGGGCCGAGGAGGGAGACGATGAGCGCGTACTGCACGTAGCTGCCGATCATGTAGAACTCGCCCATCGACCAGTTGATCATCTTCATGATGCTGTAGATGAAGGTGATCCCGAGGGCCATCAGGCCGTAGATGACGCCGATGACCACGCCCGAGAGGACGTACTGCGAGAGCAGGAACGCGTCCAACGGTCGCCCGGCGTCCTCAGCGCTTCGGTGCCGGCATCCAGTCTCCCGTCTTGAGCTGCGGCGGATAGACGATCTTCACGTCCGTGAACGCCTGCTCGGGCTTCGTGTACTGGGTCACCAGCATCGGCGGCGTCCACTGCTGCCAGTACGGGCCCTCGCCGCGCGAGAAGCTGATCGTGCCGTTCCACCCCTCGAACTTCCCGGCCAGGAGCGCCTTGACCAGCTCGTCGCTGTTGTCGCTCCTGGCGGCGTTCAGCGCGTCGGCCAGGAGGACCACCTGGGCGTACGCGTTGAAGGCGCCGTAGATCGGGTCCTCCTTGAACTCGGCCATGTACTTCTTGCGGAAGGCCTCGCCCCGGGCCGTCAGCCTCATGGTCGGGTGGTAGTACACGATGAAGGAGGCCCAGTTGCCCTTCTCGCCCAGGGTCTTCCAGTATTCGGCCCGCACGGGCGCGTCGTAGGAGATGAGCATCGGCACCGCCGGGTGGAGCCCCACGTCGTAGGCCTGCTTGATGATCAGGTACATCGGCGTGCCGATGCCGCCGTTGAGGAGCATGTCGGGCTTCCAGTTCTTGATGTCGAGGAGCTGCGGCGTGAGATCCACGACGGCCCGGTCGAAGATGATCGTTTTCAGCTCGCCGCCGGGGAGCATCGACGCGAAGGCCTTCTTGGTCTCATCGACCAGGCCGATGCCGTAGTCCGTGTTCTCCGTGATCAGCGCGACCCGCTTGAAGCCCCGCTCCTTGATCCAGCGAGTCCAGAGCTCGCAACGGTCGGGATCGATCACGTGGGTGCGGAAGGTGTAGGTCAGGTGCTTCTCGGTGATCTGGCGCGCCGAGGCCTGGGTGGAGAAGACCGGGACCCGGAACTGCTCGGCGAGCGCCTGCACCGCCGTCATCACCGAGCTGTGGAACTGGCCGACGACCGCGACCACCTGGTCCTGGGTCGCGAGCTTGCGGAACCCGGCGGCGCCCTTCTCGGGCGTGCCGGAGTCGTCCTCGATGACCAGCTCGATCTTGCGCCCGCCGAGGACCCCGCCTCGCGCGTTGACGTCCTCGGCGCCCATCTTGGCGCCGCGGACGATGAACTGTCCCGCGCTCGCGTCGCCGGGCGGCGAGAGCGGCGTGAGGACGCCGAGCTTCACGGGCTTCTGGGCGACGCCCGGCGTGGTGAGCCCGATCATCAGCAGCGCTGCCACGAGTCCGAGACCGGCTCGCCGGTTCATGGCGATCCTCCACCGTGAAGGGGTTTCCTGCGGCGCGGAGAGGCCATCATGCTATGCGGGCGGTCGGCCAGCGTCAATGGTCTCCTGTGCTAGAGTGCGTGGCCGTGCCACGAGGCACGCTGGGAGGCCGCGCATGTACCAGACCATCGTGTGGGAGCGGAAGGAGAACGTCGTGGTCGTCACCCTCGATCGCCCGCGGGTGCTGAACGCGCTCAGCCGTGCGCTCAAGGGCGAGCTCGCCGACGCGCTCGCGCGCGTCAAGGCCGATCCGGGCATCCGCGCCGTCGTCCTCACCGGCGCCGGCGACCAGGCCTTCAGCGCCGGCCAGGACCTCACCGAGGCGAAGGACATGAGCGGGCCCGAGGCGGAGGCGTGGGTGAGGGAGTTCGAGCTGCTCTACGACCAGATCCGCATGCTGCACGTGCCGGTCATCGCCGCCGTCAACGGCTGGGCGATGGGCGCCGGGTGCCAGTTGGCGCTCCTGGCGGACATCCGCATCTCCTCGGAGAACGCCCGCTACGGGATGCCCGAGATCCGCGACGGCATTCCCGCCGTCTTCGGGCTCGAGCTCCTGTGGGATACGGTCGGCATGAGCCGGGCCCTGTACCTCGTCCTCACCGGCGAGTCGCTCGACGCGCGTCAGGCCCTGGAGGCGGGGCTCACGATCAAGGTGGTCCCGCGCGCGCGGCTCCTGCCCGAGGCCGAGGCGCTCGCGCGGACACTGGCCGGCTACGCGCCGATCGCGATGCGGCAGAACCGGCAGTACGCGCGCCGGAGGACCGAGGCGGACTTCCGCGCGTGCGCCAGGTTCTGCGAGGGCGCGCACCACGCGTCCTTCGCCGCCGGCGACGCGAGGCGGGGCATGGAGGCCTTCCTCGCGAAGCACCGATGACTCAGTGCCGCGCCCACTCCTTCAGCATCCGCTCGTCCACCTCGACGCCGAGGCCCGGGCCGTCGAGCGCCAGGATCGCGCCGTCGGCGTACCGGACCGGCCGGCGCACCACGTCGCCGGCGAGGAGCAGCGGGCCGAAGAGCTCGCAGCCCCACGTCACGGGCGCGGCCGCGAGCGCCACGTGCAGGTACGCGGCGGTGCCGAGCGATGTCTCGATCATGCAGCCGACGTAGCAGCCGAGGCCGGCGGCCTCGGCGATGCGCGCGATCGCCATCGTGCCGAGGATGCCCGCCGACTTGGTGAGCTTGAGCGCGAGGATCGAGACGCCGCCGAGCCGCGCGATGGCCATGGCGTCGTGGGGCGAGCAGCAGGACTCGTCGGCCATGATCGGCACGGCGACGCTGCGGGCGATCTCGGCCATGCCGCCGAGGTCCCACTTCGGGACCGGCTGCTCGACGAAATCGAGGCGGTAGGGCTCGAGCGCGCGGATGGCGCGGAGCGCCGTCGGCCGGTCCCAGCCCTGATTGGCGTCCACCCGGAGCGCGATGTCCGGGCCGACGGCCTCGCGGATCCGTTTGACGCGCGCGACGTCTTCATGGACCGGATGCGCCGCGGTCTTGATCTTGAAGATCCGATGGCCGAGGGCGACCTTCGCCTTCGCCTCGGCGATCTCCGCGTCCCCGTCGGCGACGGCCAGCGACCACGAGAGCGGCACGCGATCGCGCACGCGTCCGCCGAGGAGCCGGTGCACGGGAACGTCGAGGGCGCGGCCGTTCAGGTCCCAGAGCGCCATCTCGACCGCGGCGCGCGCGAAGGGGTTGCCCTGGACCCGCCGCGCCATCTCCTGGCGGAGCGGCTCGACCTCGGTGGCGTCGCGGCCGACGAGCCACGGCGCGACGTAGCGCTCGATCGTGGCCGCGACCGACTCCGCCGACTCCTCGCTCCACGTGGGGCCGCCGAGGCACGCGGCCTCGCCCCAGCCCGTCAGGCCGTTCGCCGTCTCGACGCGCACGAAGGTGAAGTTGACGGCGTGGAGCGTCGTGAACGACATGGTGTGCGGGCGCTTGACCGGGATGTCGGCGAGGATCACGCGGACGTCGGCGATCTTCATCGCTTACTCGGCGTCGGCGTCGTCGTGGTGGATGGCGTCGCGCCGCTCGAACCGGCGCGGGTCGAAGAGCGAGAGGTCGAGCGAGGGCTTGCCGTCCAGCACCCACTCGGCGACGTGGCGGCCGGTGGCGGGCGAGTGCTGGAAGCCGTGACCGCCGAAGCCGACGGCGAGGAAGAGGCCCTCGAGGCCCGGCGCCCAGCCGATGATCGCGTGGTCGTCGGGCGTGAGCGGGCGCAGGCCCGCCCAGCCGCCGGCGATCCGCGCGTTCTCGATGATCGGGAGCCGGTGGACCGCCTTCCGCACCGTCTCGTCGACCTTGCCCCAGTCCATCGGCACCACGAAGTCCTCGCCGATGTCCTCGACGTCGCCCGGACTCAGGAGCACCTGCTCCATCTCCTTTCTGAAGTAGAAGCCGCTCGTGACGTCGCTCGTCAGCGGGACCGGGCCCGGGATCTCGGGGAAGGGCTCGGTGAAGAAGATGTGCCGGCGCCGCGGATGGACCGGGACCTCGACGCCCGCGAGCCGGCCGACGCGCGCCGCGGAGGGGCCGGCGGCGTTGATCGTGACGGGTGCGGCGACCGTGCCCCGCGTCGTCGTGACGCCGGTGACCTTCCAGCCCGTGCGCTCGAGCGCCACGACCTCGACGCCCTCGACGATCTTCGCGCCGAGGTCCCGTGCGCGGCGCGCGAACGCGTTCGTCACCTCGGCGGGGCCGGCCATCCCGTCCTGCGGGCCCCAGACGGCGGCGAGCAGGTCGTCCACGCGGAGGGCGGGGACGAGGCGCTTCGCTTCCTCGGGCTTGAGCACGCGCACGTCGGCGCCGAGGCTTCGCTGCAGCGCGATCCGCTTCTCGAAGCGGCGGAGCTGCTTCGGCTCCGAGAGCAGATAGAGGTAGCCGATCTTGGTGTAGCCCGGGTCCGCGCCGAACTCGTCCTTGAAGTGCTCGAAGACCTTGATGCTCTCGAGCGCGAAGCGGATCTCCGTCTCGTGCGGAAACTGGACGCGGATCCCGCCCGCCGCCTTGCTCGTGGTGCCGCTGCCGACGGTCTCGCGCTCGAGGACGACGACGTCCTTCGCGCCGTGACGCGCGAGGTGGTAGGCGATCGAGCAGCCGACCACGCCGCCGCCGATGATCACCACGCTGGCGCTCCGGGGCAGGCTCATGGACGCCCTATGATGGAGTCGCCGCCCCCGCGACGCAAGGCTCAGACTTGGCCGAAGAAGACCAGGTACTCCGACTTCAGGAAGCGCTCCAGCAAGAGCAGCAGGACGGCCCCCGGCACCATGAGGACGATCGCCGTGACCGAGGCGATCTGGAGCTCGTAGCCCACGCTCGCCGTGTACATGTAGACGGGGAGTGTCGTCACGAAGGGCGCGCCGACGAGGAGCGTGCCGGTGAACTCGTCCAGCGAGTAGAGAAAGACGAGGACGGCGCTCGCGACGATGCCCGGCGACGCCAGCGGGAGCGAGACCGAGACGAACGCGCGCGTCGTCGAGGCGCCGAGGTCCCACGCGGCTTCCTCCAGCTCGCGGCCGATCGAGCGGAAGACGGCTGTCATCGTCCAGACGGCAAAGACGAGCGCGCCCACGAGGTGGATCAGCACGACGCCGGCCACCGTGCCCGCGAGTCCCCACCGGTAGAACTCGCGCGTCGCGCTCGCGAAGACCGGGAGCTGCGGGAAGGCCTGCGGCAGCAGAAAGAGGAGCAGGACCGCGGTGCGGCCGGGGAAGGCGAGCCGCGCGAGGGCATAGCCGAGCGGGATCGCGCAGAGGAGCGCCAGCAGCGTGACGGCGACCGCGATCGTGACGCCGAGCCTGAGGGGCTCGAGGAAATCGCCGCTCAGGACCCGCTGCCAGTAGCGGAAGCCGAAACGCTGAGGCCAGGGGCTGGGGTAGGTCCAGCGCTCGGCCAGCGACCAGACCGCGAGGCTCGTCAACGGCCCGGCGATGACGAACGCCGCCGCCGCCAGCGCGGCGGCCCGGGCGGCGAGGCGGCCGGCGCTCATGCCAGGAGCCGCCGCACGTACACGAGCGCCGCGCCCAGCGCGAGCAGGTACGCGACGACGCCGAGCGCCGAGGCGGTGGCGAAGTCGCCGTGCTGACCGAAGCGGTAGTACACGTCGATCATCAGCATCTGCGGGCCGCCGCCCCGGCCCATCATGAGCGGGATCGAGAACGACGCGAGCATCGAGGAGAAAATGAGGATGGCGCTCACGCCGAGCGCGGGCGCGGCCATGGGCACGAGGATGTCACGCGTGAGCCGCCCCGTGCCCGCGCCGAAGTTGCGCGCCGCTTCCAGGTAGCTTTCGTCCACGCCGCGGAAGGCGCCCAGGAGGAGCAGCGTCGCGAGGCCCAGATGCTTCCAGGCGAGCGCGAGCGCGATGCCCGCCCAGGACGAGGCGAGCGCGGGCACGTACGGGGAGAGGAACACGCGGAGCGCGTGGCCCACGACGACGAAAGGTACGAAGAGCGGCACCTTCAGGAGGAACTCGACGGGGCCGAAGGCGCGGGCGCGGAGCCAGCCGCACGCTGGAATCGCCGCCAGGAAGGTGACGGCGGTCCCCGCCGCGGCGACGCCGACCGTGTAGAGGACGTCGCCCGCGTAGAGGCGCCAGACCGTCCCGTAGCTGGCGAGCGAGAATGCGCCGTCGCGTGTGAAGCTGGCCGTCACGGACGCCGCGAGCGGCCAGACGAAGACGGCCCCGAGGACCGCCAGCGGGGGCGCGCAGAGCGCGCCCCAGAGCAGCCGCTCGCCGGCGCTCACCGGGTGCTCCCGCCGTGCGTCTTCAGCGCACGATCTCCTCGTACGCCAGCGTGATCAGGTCGTGATACTCCTTGATCGGCATCTGGCGCGAGTACCTCGCGAGATCGTCCGCGCTCACGCCCTTGAAGAGCAGCTCGCGGCTCTTCGCGCTGATGAGCGGGAGCACCTTGTCGGGATCCACGCCCGGATACCAGCCGAAGCGCTCGACGATCGCTCTGGCCTGCACCTCGGGCGTGGCGATGTAGTCGATGTAGCGCACGGCGGCCTCGCGGTTCGCGGCTTCCTTCGGCACGACGAGATACAGCGGGTAGATCGGCAGGCCCGGCGCGGGTAGCACGGGCGTGACCGCGGGGTCCATGCGCCCCTCGTTCTTCCAGGCGACGAGCTGGTCGATCCAGACGACGCCCATCCAGATCTCGCCCCGGTTCAGCGCGTCGAGGGTGCCGGCGTTGCCGTTCGTGAGCCGCGCGTTCCGGTTGAAGTCGCGCAGCGCCGTGATCGCCTCGCGGATCGCACCCTCCTTCGTCCGGTCGAACGGTCCCTGCGTGAGCTGCGTGTAGAGGCCGGTCTTCCAGTACACCCAGCCGATGGTGAAGCCGACGCCGCTCACGCCGCCCTTGATGCCGTTGTAGCCGAACCTGCCCGGGTGGGCGGCCGCCCACGTCGCGAGGTCGTCGAACGACTTGGGCGGACTCGGGACCGTCGCCGGGTTGTACGCGAGGGCGATCTGGTTGTGGAACATCGGCACGACGTAGCCGTCCACGGTGACGCCGAACGCGTGCTTCACCTCGGCGCCCTTGACGAGCGCAGCGTTCTTCAGCTGCGGCACGTAGCGGTGCAGGAGCCCCTCCTTCACCATCTGCGACGCGACGGCCATGGAGACGAGCGCGACGTCGAGGTCCCAGGGCTTGCGGCCCGTGTCCGCCTGCGCCTTGATCTTGGTGTAGATCGCCCGGCTGGCGGGCTCGCCGGTGCCGGTCCCGACCACGTTCAGCTCGATGTCCCTGTCCGTCTCGCGGAAGCCGGGGCCGAGGAGTGTCTTGTGGACCTCGACGACGTTGACGTCTGCGCCGATCGCGACGTTGAGCCGCGTCGCGGCGGACGCGGGCACCGCGAGCGCCAGCAGCAGGAGCGCGAGTCTCGGCAGCATGGTCAGTCTCCTTTGTAAATGCGGAGCTTCTCCGGGGGGATCACGACGTCGACCGGGCCCGGCGCGCGCGGCTCGGCGCTGTCCACCATGAGCAGCCCGCCGCCGGCG
>DATFVL010000277.1 GCA_035260325.1 Candidatus Methylomirabilota bacterium
CCCCGCCGGTGCCCACGGGCCACGTCGGCCGGGAACAGCGCCGCCTGCGCGCCCCGGCCCGTCCTAGAAGATGTCATTCACGATCCCGCTGAGCCGGCGCGCGAGCCGGGCGAGCGGGTGGCCGCCCAGCGCCTGCGCGGCCGCGCCCTGCGGACGCGCGCGCCAGCCGTGGAGCGCGAGCCCGACCGCGGTCGCGTACACCGGGCTCCCGATCACCTCGCCGAGCCCGCCGACGCCGAGTGGCGCGCCGCGGCGCACGGGCAGGTCGAACACGCCCTCGGCGAGCTCCGGCACGCCCTCGAGGATCGAGGTCCCGCCGGTCACGACGACGCCGGACGTCGCCGCGTCCGGGAAGCCGGCCCGCGCGAGCTCGCGCGCGACGAGCGTGAAGATCTCCTCGACGCGCGGCTGGATGATCTCGGCGAGCACCTGGCGCGAGAGCCGCCGGGGCTTCCGCCCGCCGACGGACGCCACGTCCACCGTCTCCTCGGCGGGCACGAGGGACGTGAGCGCGCAGCCGTAGCGCTTCTTCAGCTCCTCGGCGTCCGCCATCGGGGTGCGGAGGCCGATCGCGATGTCGTTGGTGATGTGGTCGCCGCCGAGCGGCAGGATGGCCGTGTGCCAGACCGCGCCGCCGCGGTAGAGCGCGACGTCGGTCGTGCCGCCGCCGATGTCGATGACGACGACGCCCAGCTCCTTCTCGTCCTCGTACAGGACCGCCTCGCCCGACGCGAGGGGCTCGAGCACGATGTCGTGGACCGCCAGCCCCGCGCGGTTGACCGAGCGGACGACGTTCTGGACGGACGTGACCGCGCCGGTGACGATGTGGACCTCGACCTCGAGCCGCACGCCCGACATGCCGATCGGCTCGCGGATCCCGTCGCCGTCGTCCACGATGAAGTTCTGCGGCAGGACGTGGATGATCTCGCGGTCCTGCGGCAGGTTGATCGCGCGCGCGGCCTCGACCGCGCGCTCGACGTCCGTCTCGCTCACCTCGCGCTCCTTGCCCGAGACGGCCACGACGCCGCGGCTGTTGACGCCCCGGATATGCCCCCCCGCGACGCCGGCGTGAACGCCCGAGACCTCGACGCCCGCCATCTGCTCCGCCTCGCCGACGGCCGCGCGGATCGCCTCCACCGTCGAGTCGATGTTGACGACGATGCCGCGGCGGAGCCCGCGCGAGGGTGCGGTGCCGACGCCGACGACGTCGAGGCCGCCTGCGCCGGGCCGCGCGATGACCGCGCAGATCTTCGTGGTGCCGACGTCGAGACCGACGACGAGGTCCTGCGTCTTCGCGCGTCTCACCGGGCCCCCCGCCGCTGGAGGACCACCTGGTGACGGAACCGCAGGTCCACCGCGCGGACGTCCTGCGTCACGGCCTGGCCGAGCACGCCCTCGAGGCGCGCCAGCCGCTCGTCCCAGTCCTCACTGCCGAGGCGCACCTCGACGCCGTCCACCGTGTAGAGGACGGGCCCGTCCGCGCGGCTCATGTCGATCTCGGAGATCTGGGCCGTCAGGCCGCTGCCGCTCCGGAGGAGCGCCTTGATGAGCGCGATCGCCGCCTGCGCCTTCGGCGCGGGCGCCTCGCGCAGCGAGGCGAGCTCGGTCTCCGAGAGCCCGCTCACGACGGGCACCTCGGGCGCGACCGCGTGCGGGGCGAGCCCGAGGAGCCGGCCCTCCTCGTCGAGCCAGTGGAGCCGGCCCCCGTGGACGAGCGCGAAGGGCCGGCGCTCCTCCACCTCGATCACGACGCGGTTCGGCAGCTCGCGGACGACGTCGACCCGCCGGACCTCCGGCAGCGCCGCGACGCGGCGGGCGACGGCCGTCGTGTCGAGGCGGAGGATGTTCGTGCCCGGGGCGATCGCGGCGGCGGCGCGGACCTGCTCGGCCGGCAGCCGCTCGGTGCCGCGCACCTCCACGCTCGCGACGGCCAGGCGCGGCGTCGTCAGGAGCCAGTGCGTGCCGAGCGCCGCTCCGCCGGACGCCAGCGCGAGGAGCGCGGCGACGGGCAGGACCCGGACGGCGCGGCGCAGCCAGCGCCGCCGCCAGCGCGTGCGCTCGACCCGCTGGCCCGTGACGAAGGCGGAGCGCTCGCCGAGGTCGGGCAGCGTCGCGGGCCGGGCCCTGGGCGAGACGAGACCGCTCGGCACGCCTACTCCCCGACGATCCGCATCTCGGGCTCGAGCAGGAGCCCGAAGTGCGCCTGGACGCGCTCACGCGTGAGGTCCATCAGCGCGACGATGTCGGCCGCCGTCGCGCCGCCGCGGTTCACGATGAAGTTGGCGTGCTTGGAGGAGATCTCCGCGCCGTTGATCCGCTTGCCCTTGAGGCCGCACTTCTCGACGAGCCGCGCGGCGACCTCGCCCGGCGGGTTCGTCCACACGCAGCCGGCGGACGCGAGCGCGAGCGGCTGCGTCGCCTTCTTCTGCTTCAGGCGCACGCGGATGTCCTTCTGGATGTCGGCCAGCGGCCGGCGCGCGAGGCGCAGCCGGCAGCCGATCAGCACCGCGCCCGTGGGCGGGAGGAAGGCGCGGTAGGTGAATGCGCCGGCGGCCGGCTTGAACTCGCCGAGCGTGCCGTCCGGGTGGAGGTAGTACACCGCGCTCACGAAATCGCCGATCCATCCGTCCGGCGTCCCCGCGTTCATCGCGAGCGCGCCCCCGATCGTGGCGGGGATGCCGACCAGGCACTCGATGCCGCCGAGATTCACCGCCGCCGCCTCGCGGATCAGCGCGGAGAGGCTCACGCCGGCCCCCGCGAGCGCCTCCTCGCCGTGGAACTCGGCGCGGCCGAGGCAGCCCTCCAGGCGCAGCACCACGCCGCGGACGCCGCGGTCCATCACGAGCAGGTTGTTGCCGCCGCCGATCACCGCGACGGGCAGCTGCTCGCGCTCGGCGAAGAGCAGGGCGTGACGGATGTCGTCCACGTCCTGCGGCACCACGAAGATGTCCGCGGCGCCGCCGATGCGGAGCGACGTGTGGAAGCTCAGGGGCTCCTTGAACCGGACTTCCCCCCGGATCTCTCCTAGCATTGAGCCCTCCCGTCGAGAGAGTCGGCATCGATTCGCTTGAGCAGCGCGGGTCCGAGCTGGCCCACGTCGCCGGCGCCGAGCGTCAGCACGAGGTCGCCCGGCCGGGTGATCTCGGCGAGATGCGCGAGCACGCGCGCCCGGTCGCTGCCGAGGTAGGTGACGTTCCGGTGCCCGTGGGCGCGGATCCCCTCGGCGAGATCCTCGGCGGTGACGCCGGGGATCGGCGCCTCGCCCGCGGGATAGATATCCAGCACGATCAGCACGTCGGCTTCGTTGAACGCCGTGAGGAACTCCTGCCGCAGGTCGCGCGTCCGCGTGTAGCGGTGCGGCTGGAACACGGTCACGACCCGGCAGTCGAACCCGGCCTTGGCGGCGGCCAGGGTCGCCCGGATCTCCGCGGGATGGTGGCCGTAGTCGTCCACCACGGTCACGCCGCGCGCGCTGCCGCGGACCTGGAACCGGCGCTGGACGCCGGCGAACCCGGCGAGCGCCTTCTGGATCGTCACGAACGGGATCTCGAGGTCGAGGCCCGCGCCGACCGCGGCCAGGGCGTTCAGCACGTTGTGACGGCCCGGGATCTGGAGCGTGCACTCGCCGAGGAGGCTCCCGCGCTGGAAGACCTCGAAGCGGCTCGTCATCCCGGCGAGGTGCAGGCGCCGGGCGACGAGGTCGGCGCCCGACTCGAGGCCGTAGGTGATGACGCGCTTCTCGACCCTCGGGATGAGCATCTGGATGTTGGGCTGGTCGAGGCACAGGACGGCCGACCCGTAGAAGGGCACCTTGTTGACGAACGCGACGAACGCCTCCCGGATCGCCTCGAGCGAGCCGTAGTGGTCGAGGTGCTCGGCGTCGATCGTCGTCACCACCGCGATCGTCGGCGCGAGCCTCAGGAACGAGCCGTCCGACTCGTCGGCTTCGGCGACCAGGTAATCGCCCTGGCCGAGCCGCGCGTTCGAGCCGAGGCTCGTGACGCGGCCGCCGACGACGATCGTCGGGTCGTAGCGCCCCTCGGCGAGGACGGCGCCGATCAGCGACGTCGTCGTGGTCTTGCCGTGCGTGCCGGCGATCGCGATGCCGTACTTCAGGCGCATCAGCTCCGCCAGCATCTCGGCGCGCGGAATCGTCGGGATCGCGCGCTGGCGCGCGACCTGCACCTCGACGTTGTCGCGCGAGACGGCGGAGGAGTAGACGACGACGTGGGCGCCCTCGACGTGGAGCGCCGCGTGGCCGACGTAGACTTTCGCGCCGAGCTGTTCGAGGCGTTCCACCGCCTCGTTCCGCCGCTGGTCCGATCCCGTGACCCGGTAGCCGAGGTTCAGCAGGATTTCGGCGATGCCGGACATGCCGACGCCGCCGATCCCCACGAAGTGGATCTGCTGGTAGCGCCTAAACATCGGCGTGCTGGGAGATGTTCAGGAGCACTCCCGTCGAGAGCATGGTGACGAGCAGGGCCGAGCCGCCGAAGGAGATGAACGGCAGCGGCAGGCCCTTGGTCGGCAGCAGCCCCGTGACGACGCCCAGGTTCACGAGCGTCTGCGTGGCGATCAGCACGGTGATCCCGAGCGCCAGGTACGCACCGAACGGGTCGGGCGCGCGCAGGCCGATGCGGAGCCCCCGCCACACGAGCACGACGAAGAGCCCCACGATCGCCGCCGCGCCGACGAAGCCGAGCTCCTCGCCGATGATCGCGAAGATGAAATCGGTGTGCGACTCGGGCAGGTAGAAGAGCTTCTGCTTCGAGCCGCCGATGCCCTCGCCGAGGATCCCGCCGTTGCCGAACGCGAGCCACGACTGGATGATCTGGAACCCGCTCCCGCGCGGATCGGCCCACGGGTCCACGAACGCGGTGATCCGGCGCAGCCGGTAGGGCGCCACCCAGATCGCGAGCGCCAGGAGCGGCACGGCCGGGGCCAGGACGAGGCCGAGGTGCACGGGGCGCACGCCCGCGAGGTAGAGAAGCCCGAACGTGAGCGCGAGCAGCGTCAGGCAGTTCCCGAGGTCGGGCTGGGCGAGGACGAGCGCCGCCAGGGCCCCCGCTACGGCGAGTGGCGGGAGCAGGCCCTGGCGGAAGTCGCGGAGCCCCTCGCGCTTCTTCGCGAGGAACGCGGCCAGGTAGACGACCAGCGCGAGCTTCGCGAGCTCCGCGGGCTGGAACGACACCGGCCCCAGGCGGATCCAGCGGCGCGTGCCGTTGATGGCCTGGCCGATCGGCGGGACGAGGACGAGGACCAGCAGCGCCCCA